>NZ_JBALEQ010000064.1:0-19577 GCF_036917775.1 Nostoc sp. | reverse complement strand
GCCACATGAATTTCATGGCGAATGGAATTACACTATCTCACCAACCCTCAATATTCTCTAAAACTTGTAAAAGTTGTTTCTTGACAGGCTCTTAGAAAGTGACCTACACCGCGACCAAATTGATTTGCTAATTCGCATACTCAAATTATGGTGGCGAGAAAGGCAAGATTTCTATGCTTCTGGGAACTTGACGATTTACTACAGTCCTAACCAGAAGAAATCAGAATATTTTCGTGGCCCAGACTTTTTTGTAGTTTTGGGGACTCAGAAAAAAGACCGTAAGAGTTGGGTAGTTTGGCAAGAAGACGGCAAATATCCAAATGTGATTGTGGAAATTTTGTCAAGTTCAACGACAGCAGTTGATAAAGGGTTAAAAAAACCTAGCGTGGCAAAACTAGCTAGAGCAAAAACTTAAACGTAGTAAATTCGTTATTATTGAAAATTTTGGTTTACCTATTTACGCCTATTTCAATCATGAAAAATCTAATCTAGCGAGTTTTACCACTCTAGAAAAAAACAAGTTTATCAAGATACCTTCCGTACACCAGATTATTTCTGGTTTGACCCTGTAACAATGGAACTTCAGGGATTTCATTTAGTTGATGGCAAGTATCAAGAAATCCAAGTAACTACTGATGGACTTTTGTGGAGTCAGCAGTTAGAACTTTATTTGGGAGTTTATGAAGGTAAATTAAGATTCTTCACTACTGAAAATCAATTAATATTATCATCATAAGAGTTATCTGAACAAGAACGTTTACGTGCCCAACAAGCAGAAGAACGTGCCCAAGAGTCAGAAGAACGCGCCCAACAAGCAGAGCAAGAACTTGCTCGATTGCGGGAGGTATTACGGATAAAGGGCATCGACTTAGAGAATATTTGATGACATCAGGAAATTAATTAAGTACACTTTCAAGTTAAGATTTAGTTATTGGTGTGTAAAAAAGCGTTATCTTCTGAAAGTAGGGCCTCGTTTGCAAGCAACAGAGATTAAGGATAAGCTAAAATCCCTTATCGAGCAAGCTTCCTCGGTAGATCATAATTTGGCGAGAAGATTGGATGAAATCAATCGTTGGGTAAAAAATATCAAGCCAGGTTCCCTGACTGCAAAACCATTTGTTATTGCATTTCTCTTAGAGGTAATTACTGATTCTACCATTTGGCTGATAATCAAATCCTTACCTTCGGAAGAAGAACAGAAAGCAAAATTCGAGTTGATGACACCGATTGAGAGATATTGGTATGGTTATCTATTTCCTAGATGGATTAATGCAAGTGACTCCAAGTTTTATATTTGGAAACAAAAATTGATGGCAGGTGAATTTAATCAGGTCGATGATGATATCATTAAGTCAATAGCTCAAGATGTTGTCAGTCGAGAAGGTAGTTTTTGGCAGCGTTATATCGCCGACCTCTCTATGGCAACAGACCTAATTGTTAGTAGTCGTAACAATCAACCGCTTTGCATTCAAGTTACTAGTGTCTCTGAAGAACTCAATTACCAAAAGTACCAAGCTTGGCAAAATACACTGCGATCGTGGGAAATAGAGAGAGGATTGTTCTTAAGTTACAATCCTAAGGATGCTAATTTTGTCAACCAGTTAGTCAACGTGGCCCTGTATAACAGTGATTACCTTTCTGGTGGCAAATATTTAAAATTTTCGTGAACTTTAAGGAATTTGATATTTCCGGTTTGTGTTCAGCCTACATACTTACTTGCTAATTACAGCTTTTATGGCTAACAAAAGAGAAACTCACTGTGACAATCAAGTGGATACATTTGCTGAAGCTTTAGCAACAGCGCGACAAATGCAGCAAAACTGGCTAACTTACGGAGTTAATTTTGTAAATTTTTACGTTGAAGATGTAGATGGAGACTGGCTAGAAACGTGGGGACATGACGAAATTTTAGGTAATTCTCAATTAGATACTATCAAAGAATTTTTGGTAAGTAATGATACTGTAGCTGTGAAGGTAAGACAGCATTTAGGAGAGCGATCGCTGTTTGATTTTGCCGTAAACTTAGAAGAAGTTTGGAGAATTTCTGAATCTAATGACAGGTTATCTGCTGTAATAAATCTGTTAGCTGGTGAAGAAAATAGTATTGATACAGATGACGACATCAGGTTATTAGATTTGGCAAATACTCTGGTGGTAAAGTTGTCAGAGATTTTGTGAGATTTTTAGTTGAGTAGTGGTAAATTCAATTGCCCTTAAAGTATTGAATTCGCAATGGTAATGTTGAGCTACTAAAAGATAATGGTAGCGATCGCATGATTTTATTAATTTTTACTATAAGACAGCATTTAGGAGAGCGATCGCTGTTTGATTTTACAGTAAAAAACCTCACCCTGTCCTATCAGACATCTCTCTCGTTAGTAAAGCTACGGTGTACACACAAGTCGAAAATAGTAGTCTGTCAAGGAATAATTGACGAGTACATTCTTTGTAGAAACGGCGATTTATCGCGTCTCTCTAACGTGTCAGATTTCTTCCCCATCCTCCCACACTCCTTGATTTCTCACTTGTGAGAAATCAAGGTTTGACGCAGTTGCTCGATTACTTCTCTACCGTCGAGTCGTTATCCCCGATCGCAATTTATCTTTGCAGTTCCTCAAAGCGACCCTTGTAAATACGTTCCCTTTCCTCTAACAACCTAATACCTGCAAGAATAACTTCCTCATTTGAAGTGTACTTACCGCTTGTAACCTGATTTTGAATAAACTGCTCAAGCTCGGTTGTTAAGGAAATATTCATAAGCTATTACCATATTTTTGTTCTCATCTTCTAATTTTAGATGCGAACTGACAGCAGGCGATTGCGATCGCACCGAGTCAGATGTTAAAACTTCGGATGTATTGACTTATACGCAAATTACCCCACTTGCTCTGCCCTCGCACACATTCAACCCTCTTCAAAATGCACCAGAACCACGTTAAGCTGAATTAGAGTGACAATTTATTGCGCTTTTTAATATATAAATCTCTGAATCTTGTCAAATTTTAATTTTTTCTGCTTGAGAAACCCGGAATGCTAGACCGAATTTTTGATTACCTCGACTTTCATTTCAGCCTTGAAGCCCTTATAGTTCTGCTGATCCTGGTGGCTTTAGAGGCGCTGTTATCTGCCGACAATGCGATCGCTCTCGCTGCGATCGCTAGGGGGTTGGAAGACAAGGAACTTGAGCGTAAAGCCCTCAACTTTGGTTTAGTCGTTGCTTATGTGCTGCGAATCACCCTGATTCTGACTGCCACTTGGGTGCAACAATTCTGGCAATTTGAATTATTAGGCGCTGTTTATCTGCTGTGGTTGGTATTCCAACACTTTACCTCGGAAGAATCCAAAGACGATCACCATCACGGGCCGCGTTTTAATTCATTGTTGCAAGCGATACCTGTGATTGCATTTACAGATTTGGCATTTTCTTTGGATAGCGTGACAACTGCGATCGCAGTTTCTCAAGAAAAATGGCTAGTGCTAACGGGTGCAACAATTGGGATTATTACGCTGCGATTTATGGCGGGATTGTTTATCCGTTGGCTAGACGAATACGAAAACCTAGAAGATGCAGGCTATGTAACTGTAGCGTTCGTAGGCTTGCGCCTGTTGTTAAAAGTGGTGAACGATAATTTAGTTCCACCAGAATGGATCATGATTACTGCCATCTTCCTGATTTTAGGCTGGGGATTTTCTAAGCGTGTTAGCACTGAAGTGCCCCAATTAGAAGCAGAAAAGAGCGAAGCATCTAAGTAAGAATGGGGAATGGGGAATGGGGAATGGGGGAGAAATAACCAATGCCCAATGCCCAATGCCCAATGCCCCACTCCCTAATGTCTTACTCGTGCAACCAAGGGGTTATGTGTGGTTGCCAATTGACCAATTCTTCATCTTTAAACCATAGGGCTATTTCTTGTTGTGCGGTTTCTGGAGCATCAGAACCGTGAATCAAGTTTCGACCAATATTGATGCCAAAATCACCGCGAATTGTTCCCGGCTCAGATGTTAAGGGGTTCGTGGCACCAATAATCTTTCTGGCAGATGCAACGACACCATCACCTTCCCATACCATCGCTACCACTGGGCTAGAAGTGATAAATTCGACTAGACTACCAAAAAATGGACGTTCCCGGTGAACACCATAGTGTTGTTCAGCCAGTTCTTTACTGACTTTCAAGAACTTTAAACCAACTAGGGTAAAACCTTTAGTTTCAAAGCGACGGATAATTTCCCCCACTAATCCCCGTTGTACTCCGTCAGGCTTAATTGCTAAGAATGTGCGTTCCATTACGATCTCCCAAAGCTTAATAAAGTTTTTATCTTGTCATTTGTCATTTGTCCTTTGTTATTTGTCTAAGGGTTTTGCACTCTTGACTCTTGACTAATGACCAATGACTCTTGACCAATCAGAGTTTATCTTAGAAATTATCTTTGGGTACATATACGTTCCCAAATGAATGCGTTAAATTGTTAAGTCGTGGGCGAAAAACAGAGGTTAGGAAGAAATGGGTGTTGAGTCAACTGCTACATCTGACGAGGTGGTACCAGTACCGTCCAATGGACAAAAATCTGAAGTGAAAAATCATAAACAAAAGAAACTTTTACCACCTAGTACTACCATAGGAAGTTTACCTCGCTCCTGGAAAATTGAGGATAGCGAAGAACTATACCGTATTGAAGGTTGGGGACAACCCTATTTTTCCATTAGCGCTGCTGGTCATATCACCGTGTCACCCAAGGGCGATCGCGGGGGATCTCTTGACTTGTTTGAATTGGTTAACTCCATGAAACAGCGCAACTTGGGACTTCCAATGTTGATTCGCTTTTCCGATATTTTGGAAGACCGGATTGAACGGTTGAATGCTTGTTTTGCCAAAGCGATCGCCCGCTACAACTACCCTGGCGTATACCGGGGTGTGTTTCCTGTCAAATGCAACCAAGAGCGGCATTTGATTGAAGATTTGGTCAAGTTTGGTAAACCCCATCAATTTGGCTTAGAAGCTGGTTCCAAACCAGAATTAATGATTGCCCTGGCTGTCCTCGATACCCCAGGAGCATTGTTAATTTGCAACGGCTACAAAGACCGAGAATACATCGAAACGGCAATGTTAGCCCAGAGATTAGGACAAACACCAGTCATCGTCTTAGAACAGATTGAAGAGGTTGATTTGGTAATTGATGCCAATCGCCAGTTAGGTATTAAACCAATTTTAGGGGTTCGTGCTAAACTCAGCACTCAAGGTATGGGGCGTTGGGGAGCCTCTAGTGGCGATCGCGCTAAATTTGGTTTGACAATGCCTGAAGTCATTGAGGCTGTTGACAAGTTACGGGAAGCTAACCTGCTTGACTCTTTGCAGTTGATGCACTTCCACATCGGCTCACAAATCTCTGCCATTAATGTAATTAAAGATGCCATCCAAGAAGCCAGCCGCATTTATGTGGAATTGGCGATGCTGGGGGCGGATATGAAATACCTTGATGTCGGTGGCGGCTTGGGCGTAGATTATGATGGCTCCCAAACCAACTTCTATGCGTCGAAAAATTACAATATGCAAAACTATGCCAACGACATCGTGGCAGAGTTAAAAGATACCTGTGCAGAGCGGCAAATTACCGTACCAACACTGATTAGCGAAAGTGGACGTGCGATCGCTTCCCATCAGTCTGTGCTGATTTTCGACGTTCTCAGTACCAGCGATGTCCCTCTCGATTCACCAGAACCTCCACAAGAGGGAGAATCCCCAATAATTAATTATCTTTGGGAAACTTACCAATCCATCAACCAAGAGAACTATCAAGAGTTCTACCACGACGCGGCCCAATTCAAAGAAGAAGCCATCAGCCGCTTCAACTTAGGAATTTTACGCCTCAGAGAACGAGCCAAAGCCGAACGGCTATACTGGGCTTGTTGTCAGAAAATTCTCAACATCACTAGACAGCAAGAATACGTACCCGATGAACTAGAAGACCTTGAGAAAATCATGGCTTCCATCTACTACGTTAATATGTCAGTGTTTCAATCAGCACCAGATTGCTGGGCAATTGACCAGCTATTCCCCATCATGCCAATCCATCGTTTGACTGAAGAACCAATCCGGCGAGGAATTTTAGCAGACCTAACCTGCGATAGTGATGGTAAAATAGACCGCTTTATTGACCTGCGCGATGTCAAATCGGTTTTAGAACTACACACCTACAAGCCCGGAGAACCCTATTATTTAGGGATGTTCTTGAATGGAGCCTACCAAGAAATCATGGGCAATTTGCACAACCTATTTGGCGATACTAATGCTGTTCACATCCAATTAACGCCCAAAGGCTACCAGATTGAACACGTTGTCAAAGGTGACACAATGAGCGAAGTAGTAAGCTACGTTCAATATGACTCCGAAGATATGGTGGAAAACATTCGCCAGCGTTGTGAGAAAGCATTAGAAGAAAAGCGTATCACCCTAGCAGAATCTCAGCGATTACTGCAAACTTACGAGCAGAGTCTCAGAAGATACACATATCTGAATAGTTAGTTAGGAAGGGGAATTGGGAATGGGAAAGAGGACTTGGGGACAAGGAGAATTGGTGACAAGGGGAAAGACTTGTTGTAAGTTTTCCCCCTTGTCCCCTTGTCCCCTTGTCCCCCCCTACTCCCTATGCCTCCCCTGCTCCCCCTGCCCCCTGCCCCCTTGCCTCTTCCCCATCCCCCATCCCCTAATCCACGTTTGTCCCCAACAATTCCTCTATCGCTTGTCGCTCAACAGGGGTATGAGATGGTGGTATCTGGCGAGCATCGGTAATTAGCCAGTCTAAAGCAGCCGCTTGGACATCTATAGCGGCCCCAGTTTTATCTACACAATAACGTCCAAACACTAGCTTATCGACTAACCTGACTCCTGGCCCCAGGCGCGACCATTCAAAAATCACGCTATTTTCTACTGTTGCGCCACTACATATCCAACAATTGGGGCCAATCATCGCTGGGCCAACAATTTTCGCTCCGTCTTCTATTCTTGTCATCCCGCCGATGTAAACTGGGCCTGTGATATCCACTTTGTCCCAATTCACGGCAACATTTAAGCCAGTATAAATACCAGGGGCGACTTCATGACCGGGGATTTGCACATTTTTGATTTCACCCAGCAGTACACCGCGAATCGCCCGCCAATAGTCTGGAACTTTACCAATATCTACCCATTCAAAGTCCATAGGGATGGCGTAGAAGGGGGCTTTGATTTCTACCAATTTGGGGAACAATTGGCTACCAATGTCATATTCCACATCAGAGGGAATATAGTTAAAAACCTCTGGTTCAAAGATGTAAATACCTGTGTTGATATTCGTACTGAGGGCTTCTTCAGTTGAAGGTTTTTCTTGGAAAGCTTTAACACGCCCTTCTTCATCAGTGACTACCACACCGTAGCTCGAAACTTCTTCCTGGGGAACAGATTTTGTAATAATAGTAGCGATCGCCCCTTTAGCTCTATGCCATTTAACCGCAGCAGTTAAATCTAGGTCGATCAACGCATCACCGCACAACACCACAAAGGTATCATCAAAAAACGGTGAGAAGTCTTGAATGCGGCGCATCCCTCCAGCAGAACCGATTGCTTCCCCTACCAGTTTACCGTCATCATCAATTTTGCCTTCAAAGGAATAGGCAATCTGCACCCCAAACCGTTGACCATCACGGAAATAGTTTTCTATTTCTTCAGCCAAATGACTGACATTGACCATAATTTGGTCAAATCCATGTTGGCGTAACAGTTCCAGCAAGAATTCCATCACTGGCTTTTGCAGGATGGGAATCATTGGTTTAGGAATTGTATAGGTAATCGGACGCACGCGAGTACCCTTGCCAGCCGCGAGAATCATCGCTTTCATAAAAATTTATTCCTCAACCACAAGCCAGTTTACTTTTATCGAGTGATACTTAATCATCAGTTTTTATTTCTGCTCTAAGTTATCCCCAAAACAGGGATAACAGGAATTTAGTGGTTATTACAACCATCTATATACTTAGATGACAAGCGATCGCTTATCTTTTCAATTTACTCGGATTTTGAGACTGAATCAAAAATCTGTAAATTATCTGTAGGGCTACTTTTCGCTTTTTTAGTTCATCGACTGCTCAAAAGGTTTACTGGTCTTAGCTGAATCTGTAATTAGCCGAATTTTAATCTCATTGTAAAACTCCTCTTGAAATAGCTCTACTTTCGATTGAGCCGAAAGTAGTAGTAGCGCCCAGAAAACGCTAACTAAATGACTGTGTTTAGTAGACTCATGTCCAGACCCATTTTGATTGAAAATCTTTGTTTGAGTCCACAATTCTACAAGTTGTTCTAAATTCAACCAATTTTGTTCTAAATTTAGCTCTCTAGCCGATAAATTCAAGACTTGTTCGAGTTCTCCAGCTACTTCTGTCAGATTTTCTTGGTGAGCTAACTCCAGCGCCTCCCGCATACTTTGGACGCTAGGCAAACGTCTGGGACGAATAGGCTTGCTGACTTTTTCTACTAGTTTTAGCTGGTTTGCCATAATCTGCAATTGCTTGATTAACTCTTGCAGAGTCACCCGCCGCTTCGGTGGTGGCATTGCCGATGGACGGCGACGCAATTGCCGTTCTAATGGTAGACGATGACCATGATGTGATATTCCGTCTTCATCTTCCAGCATCGCATCATCTAATACACCATCCTGAATATCACCTACTGTTGACAATTGCATCAAGGTATTGGCTTTGAATAATACCAGCATTGATGCTGATAAAAATGCTTGTCCAGATTGAGACAAATCCGCTTCATAGCCTCTTCCTATCGACTCCGGTGCCATCAGTTCTAAGTAACGGTCAATCACCTCAATTACTTGGACATCCCAAGGGTCAATTTCTCCCTGTTCAGCTTGGTAAATCAGGAGTGTGATTGTTTCTAATAGCTCGGAAGCTTCCATCAACGGGTTCTAAGTTAATTAATTAAGAATCGAAAGACTGTAAATTCAACAGTAAATTCATTGACTCTTGGCAAAGCGTGTACTTAATAGATTCCGCTTGTGCTTCTTTTAATCAGGAATTGCCTGCTGCCAGTATCCTCTGAAATTTGTAATCAATCATTATTGTGAATTGTGAGATCGGAATGTGCAACTTTTGATATTAGGAATTGGGAAGAGGACTTGGGGAAAAGGAGAATTGGGGACAAGGGGAAAGACTTGTTTCAAGTTCTCCCTCTTGTCCCCAAGTCCCCCTTGTCCCCCTCTGCCCCTCCCCTCTCAATCTTGAGGTGGGTCATGAGCAATGGTGACAGTTGAGACAAAATCACTCGGTTTGCCACTCTTGATCGCATCGAAAGTGCCTTTAATAGTACCAGCAATGGGAACAGCAACAAGCGTTCCTAACAGCCCAGCAATCTCAAATCCCATCAAAATAGCTACAAAAATCCAAATGGGATTCAGTCCGATAAAGTTACCGAGTAATCTGGGAGCTAACAAGTTATCTTTAAGCTGCTGCATAAGAATTGCCGCTATAGCAACTTGAACTGCTAACCACCAATTTTGCAGTAGTACTAAAATTGTCACTAAACCAATGCCAAGAGATGCCCCAATAAAGGGAATGAGTTCTGAAATCCCAATTAATATGGCAAACAGCAGGGCAAAGGGTACCTTCATGACTAAGAAAATTGGTGTCAGGGTTAGCATCATGAATAGCCCTAGCAACAACTGACTAAGGAAGAAGTTCTGGAAATTTAGGCGTAAGGATGCGGTAAGAGGCTCTCCAATATTAGAAGGCAAAAGATTGACCAGACCATACCAGACGCGATCGCCATATAAAAGCATATAAAATGCCAGCACAATGACTAACACTACGTCAAATAAGCCTGATAATAGTGTCCCAGCAAATCCAACTGCCCCAGAAGCTAGCTGTTGTACCAAATTCTGAATGTTGGCATTGATTTGACTGCTGACAACCCTGAGATCAATCGGCAAACGTCGTTGTTTTGCCAGCATCTCAAATTGCTCTAAGTTTGCTTGACTAGCGCCTAACCAATCAGGGATCTTATTTAACAGTTGGATTGTTTGGTCAATGATCAACGGCACTAGGGTGACACCTAGAATCCCAAACAGGGTTAATGTTGCCAGTAAAACTATGATTACCGCCTGAGTGCGCGTGATTCGGGCGCGTTCAAAGAACTTAACCGGGTAATTTAGTAAAAAAGCTAAAATTGCCCCAATGCTCAAGACGGTAATTGGATGCTGGAAGTATCGAAAAAGCACGGACAATAGCCAGACATTAAGAGCGATAATTGGACCGCTCAGACCATAAATTAACAGGCGTTGAAGGGAGGCCGAACGGCGCATTTTATGCAACCTATCTTAAGATATTCCTGAAAGAATTTGTAAAATTCTTGATGACACTGATTATCATCATAGATATTTTTAACAAAGATATGTATAAGTGTATCTGATAGCAAGGAAGTAAATCAAAATGGACAAAACCGTAGCTGACCTCCGCAAAGACTACACCTTGGAAGGTTTAAGCGAAATTGAGGTAGACCTCAATCCTTTTATCCAATTTAAAAAATGGTTCGATCAGGCTTTAGCAGGTCAACTCCCCGAACCCAATGCGATGACTCTTGCTACCGTCACGCCCGACGGTAAGCCCTCAGCCAGAATGGTGCTACTGAAAGATTTCGATGAACGGGGCTTTACTTTCTTCACCAACTACAACAGCCGCAAAGGACAAGAACTAGCAGAAAATCCTCTGGCGGCTTTAGTCTTTTGGTGGGCAGAACTAGAACGTCAAGTTCGGATTTGTGGGTATGTAGAGAAAGTTTCTGAAACTGAATCCGACCAGTATTTTGATACTCGCCCTCCTAACAGTCGCCTGGGTGCATGGGTATCTAATCAAAGTGAGGTGATAGAAAGTCGAGAAGTTTTAGAGCGACGTATGCAGGAGTTTAATAGCAAATATGAAAATCAAGAGATCCCCCGACCACCTCATTGGGGAGGCTTACGAGTGATCCCTACAGAAATTGAATTTTGGCAAGGACGCTCTAGTCGCTTACACGATCGCTTGCTCTATAGCCGTTTAGATAATGGCACTTGGAAAATTGCTCGGTTGTCACCCTGAAGAGGGGCAGGGTGCAGGGGAGCAGGGGTAGCAGGGGGAGAAGAATTAATAACCAATTCCCAATTCCCAATTTCATACATTACCACTGAGCGATCGCGTCTTGAATTGCTGCCCGTGCCTCTGCTAGAGATTGGGTACGGGCATCACCCTCGTTCAAGCTGTTAGCGTTAATAAATTGAATATCTGTAATTCCAATAAAGCCAAAAATAGTCCGCAGGTAGGGTTCTTGGAAGTCATAAGCAACGGCAGGGGAGGTAGGGCTAAAGTCACCACCACGTGCTGTAATGATAACTGCTTTTTTACCCTCGACTAACCCTTTAAAACCTTGAGCATTTAAGGCAACAGTCCGGTTAATGCGAACGATTTGGTCGATGTAAGCCTTAAAAGTAGAAGGTATGTTGAAGTTGTACATTGGCACTCCAAAGACGTAGCGATCGGCTGCCAAAAACTCATCAACCAGTTCGTCAGATACTCTGATTGCCTCAGCTAATTCTGGGGTATGGGTTTCTGGTGGTGAAAATGCAGCTGCAATCCAAGCTTCATTAACGTGAGGAACTGGGTGATGCCCTAAATCTCGATAGGCGATCGCATCTTCAGGATGTGCTGCCTTCCAAGCACTAACGAATTCTTTAGATAGTTCTCGTGAGTGCGATCGTTCAGCACGGGGGCTGGAATCAATATGTAGAATGTTTACCACCAAATATCTCCTGATTAGCTAGAGTTTACTGCTTTGATTTTTTTTGAGTCTAAATTTCAAAGCATTACATCAGATACTAGAAGTAACTAGTTACTAAAGTAAAGTAGTTACCATAAAGTAACTATTGGAAAAATTTGGCGAATTTATCGATGTCTGTCTCTAAAAATTCTGATGCTTGCCCAATCAGTATTCTGATGTCTTTACTATCAGGCCCTTGGACAATGTATATACTGTGGGTGTTGTGTAATAGTGGGCCTACTCGCTTTGTTGCATTGAAGCACTTAGTCGAGGGCATCTCTACCAAAGTTTTAACAGAAAGACTAAGGATGCTTGAGGCAGCAGAGATTATTTATCGCCAATATGAACCAACTGTTCCACCCCAAGTAACTTACGGTCTGACAGAACGGGGTAAGGAACTCATTGAAATCCTTCATCAACTCAATGTACTTGCTGAACGCTGGTATGGCAGCGAACAACGGGAACAGGGAATGGGGAATGGGGAGGAAGCAGGGGGGCAGGGGGCAGGGGGAGCAGGGGAGGCATAGGGAGCAGGGGGGACAAGGGAGACAAGGGGACAAGGGGACAAGGGGACAAGGGGACAAGGGGACAAGGGGGAAAACTTACAACAAGTCTTTCCCCTTGTCCCCAATTCTCCTTGTCCCCAAGTCCTCTTTCCCATTCCCAATTCCCAATTCCAATTCCCTCAATAGATGTCTACTATTCCTGGGTAGCTGCTGCTTTGGGAAGCAATTGAGTTCTGGGATCTGGCATGAAGTTGTATCTCAAGTACAATCCTCCCCAGACAAATAGGATAATTAACAATGCACCAATACCAAGGGGACTAGGAAGCCAGAAAACTGTTTCTATGTGGTTGAGTTGACCAGGCTGGAGTTTCCACACTAGTTGATTGCCATTTTTTTCTGGCTCAATGGCAGTTTCGGCAGTGTCAGTTAATTGAATGTTTTTGGCTCCCCAAGGAGTTTTCAAGCTAAATTCCAAGTCGAGAATTGAACCAGCATTAGCGAGAACATTACCTTTGCTGGCAATTAGAGCAAGCGATCGCAAATCCAAATCATAAATCAACCGATTTCGGACTAAAAGTAAAAAATTGTTTTCCTCCAAAAGGACGTTTGATTCAATTTTTGGCAGTTCTGAGTCAGATTTGCTCTGCACAGCCTCAGAAGATTGATTTGTACGGGAATTAAAAAATTCGTTGAACTTCTCTTGCAATTCCCTACCACTACTAAAAGGAATTGTAACGATGATTTCTTCTTGGGAAACTCGCTGCGTTTTACCTTCTAGTTGACGAGCGCGGCGTTCTATGCTACTCAACCATTCGTATACAGAATCGCCACTAAAGCTGGTTAGCCGCTCTCCCAACTTAATATGCTGTACGAATTCACCACTATTTGAATTATCAAAGTTAAGCCCTACATCGTACTTAACACAGCCAGTCAGTAACAGGGATGTTAACAGCACTAGCCACAATATAGGATTTCGCATCGGAAAGACGCGGTTCATTCGATTTCGACCATTCAGTGTCAATACAAAACTAAATGGTCTAATTAACCACAACAAAATCTTTCCGAAAATTGAAGAAGTTGAAACCATAAATCTCCCCAAAAGTCAACATAGTATCAGCCAGGGGTTACTGAAAAATTTAACCAAACCAAGTACGAGATGGTTAAACCAATGGCAATTAGCGCCACCCAGATAAAGCGATTATCTCTGGTATTGACCTGGCTGAGGTCAACAAATTCTGGCTCTGTAGGTTTTGGCTTCTGCGGCACAGAAGATTTAGTGGGTTTAGCAGCTACAGAAATTTTGAGTTCATTATCAGGTAGTGTGCCCAAATCAGGGATTTGGGTCATCCATTCACTAGGTCTTTTCAGCTTTGGTGCTTTTAAGATGTAAACCATCTGTCGCGCTTGTTTGCTGATTTCAATATAGGGATGGCGTTTGAGTCTTTCGCAAAGAGCGATCGCCTCATCCGTGCGTCCAGCCGCTTCATAAGCTGTCACCAGAGAAATTTCTACTTCACCCCCAAAGCGAGAATTACGAGCTAACAGGGCGCTGGCCTTTTCTAAATTTTCTACAGCTTCGCGGTATCGCCCATTTTCAAAGGCAATTTTCCCAATCTGGTAGAAGGTTTTAGCAATTTCTAAACTTTCTGCACTCACGTCTTATACAAAAATTAGCACTGTTTTAATTTTGCCAACACCAGCAATCTTTTTGGAATCTTTTCAAAGGCTGATAATTTGAAGTGGATAAATTTCAAAAATTTTAACTAAGTAGCTGCGACTATTTTCTAATTAAAAACTCTGGTATCAAATGCAAGTGAGCAAAATATAAAGAGGTAGGGGGCAGGGAGCAGGGGGAGCAGGGAGCAGAGGACATAGAAGTGAGAGAGAACTTGAAACAAGTCTTTCCCCTTGTCCTCTTCTCAATTCCCAATGCCCAATCCCCCATGCTCCATAAGTATCAAGAGGTAAATTGCGAACCCAAAATCATCGTCCCAATCCCAACATCAGTAAATATTTCTAGTAATAGGGCGTGGGGAATGCGACCATCGATGATGTGCGCTGCACGGACTCCTTGAGCAAGCGATCGCACACAACAATTAACTTTGGGAATCATCCCACCGGTAACTATCCCATTGACAATTAACTCGCGGGCTTCGCGGATATCTACTTTGGGAATCAAGGTAGATTGGTCTTTGTAATCTTTTAAAATTCCACTAGTGTCAGTGAGTAAAATTAACTTTTCTGCTCCTAGTGCCGCAGCAATTTCTCCAGCTACAGTATCGGCATTAATGTTATAAGCTTGCCCTGTCTCGTCTGCGGCGACGCTAGACACTACCGGAATATAGCCATTGCTAGCGAGGGTATCCAAAATCTTGATATTAACATTGCTGACTTCCCCCACAAAACCGATGTCTTCTTGACCTTGAGGACGGGCTGTAAATAGATTACCGTCTTTACCGCAAAGTCCTACAGCCAATCCACCAGCTTGGTTAATTAGCGCGACAATTTCTTTGTTAACTCGACCAACTAAAACCATTTCCACCACATCCATTGTGGCAGCATCAGTGACTCGTAGACCATTCTTAAATTGTGGTTCGATTCCCAGCTTATCTAACCAACTGTTAATTTCTGGGCCACCGCCGTGTACTACAATTGGACGCAAGCCCACGCAAGATAAAAATACAATGTCGCGGATAACTTTGTCTTTCAGTGTGCTATCTTTCATTGCTGCGCCACCATATTTGACAACAACAGTGCGACCAGCAAATTGTTGAATATAAGGTAGTGCTTCGCTTAGTACACGCACACGAGTGGCTTCAGTTTGTCTGATGTATTCAGAATCGTTGTCCGTCATGAGGAGCCGCCGTTGAGAGTTAAAACCTATTCCAGTCAGTGTAGAAGACTTTGTACCTTGTAACAATATCTCATAGCTGCCAAGAGCAAAATAAGCTTTTTGTATAAATATCACTCTCAAAAACCTACTTTTAAGATCCAAGATTTAGATCCATTGCTTCGAAGAACTCTAAAAATTTCGCAGTATTATTACTTGCTGTTGGTTTTGCGAGCGTCACCAATTTGAAAGTCTCGGCATTTTCGGGAATTAATGATTTTCTCTTCGGTGTTGCTATTAACAAATTAACGATTCCATTTGAGCATGAATCAACTCTAAAACCTCAACCCACGGCGATTAAGGTAGTGGAGGAACACATTAATGCCTTAAATAGCTGTCAATTCGAACGACTGATGGCGCAGTATCCCAAAAAAGCTGAGATTCATCTACCTGATGGTAACGTGGTTAAAGGACGAATACAAATCAGAAGCCTATTTATTGACTTTGTAAAGCCTCATGAACAAGGCGGTTTATGCGGTCTTACCTTTACTGCTGAGTATGTCAGCCAAGTAGGTCAAACAATTAATGTTCAGTGGCGGGCTGAAGCTCCTTTCCTAGCAGAACCCTATCGTGGTTCTGATGCTTATGAAACTAGTCAGGGGTTTATGTATGCACAGGTGACAACATTTAAAGGTTTTGAACTCAAGTTTAAACCTTAGTCAGTTTTTGACTTTTCACGTTATGTAAAAGTGCAATTCGTTATAACGTGAAAAGTCAGAATTAACAGCTTATGGAAATTGTCACCAGAAGATTTTTGCTACGTGATTTCGTTGAGTTAGATCGATCGCCATTCCTGGACTATCAAGCTGATCCGCGCAACCTGAGATTTTATGGACCAGACGAAGCTAGTCCCGAACATCCAACCCGTTTGTTTGAGACATTTCAGAGGTGGGCTGCTGATCGTCCCCGACTCAATTACCAACTTGCGATCGTGCAGCAACAGGAACCTGACGTGCTGATCGGCTGCTGCGGATTGCGGGGAATGGAGTGCGAGGCGGGTGAGATGGAACTGGGCATTGAATTAGCACCAACCTACTGGGGTCGCTATGCCTATGCGATCGAGGTTGGGCGTGCCCTGCTCGACTTTGGGTTCAGGGAACTAGGCCTGGAGGTAATATCTGGTTCTACTGTAAGCGCAAATGCACGAAGCAATCGGTTGGCAGAATGGTTTGGGGCGGAGGTGGTGGCCATTCGTCCAGGCTCATCGTGGATGTCTGCTCGTGGTTGGAATGAGGTACATTGGCGGATCACAAGAGAGATGTGGGAGCGTCGTATGGTTAGATAACATAGTTCCTAAGCCGATTTACTATTTTCTTTTTCCGGAAAGTGACAGAAGCTGTTCATGAGCGATCGCCCACTATGGATAAAATAAACCATTCTGTTTTCTTAGGAGAAGGTTAATTAGCAAAGTATGAATTCCCAAAGGAGCGAAACTGATGAGTTCATTTGTGCTTTGTTTTCAAGATATTGATAAAACAAAAATCCCGGTTGTTGGGGGCAAAGGCGCAAACCTGGGGGAACTTTCCAAGATTGAAGGAATCCTTGTACCGGATGGCTTCTGCGTTTCTACTGAAGCCTTTAAAAGAATCATTGCGGAAACGTCATCGATTAACGAATTACTTGATCGGTTATCCCATCTATTGGTAGAAGACCAGGATAAAATCGGTGAACTTAGCGGTGAGATTCGCAGGATCATCGAAGGGATAGCTATTCCTCAAGACATTAATAAAGAGATCGCCAGCCTCCTCTCCAGGTTTGATGAAAAAAATGCCTATGCAGTACGATCCAGCGCAACCGCAGAGGATTTACCAACGGCCTCTTTTGCAGGCCAGCAGGATACGTATTTGAACATTATTGGAAAGGAGGCAATCTATCAGCATATCAGCAAGTGCTGGGCATCGCTATTTACCGATAGGGCAGTAATTTACCGCCTTCAAAACGGCTTCGACCACCGTAAAGTCCACCTGTCTGTCGTTGTTCAAAAGATGGTTTTCCCGCAGGTGGCAGGAATTTTGTTTACTGCCGATCCCGTCACTTCTAATAGGAAAGTGTTATCCATTGATGCCAGCTTCGGACTTGGTGAGGCTATGGTCAGAGGCATTGTGAATACTGATATCTATAAAGTGTGTAACGGCAAGGTTATCGATAAGAAGATATCCACCAAGAAACTGGCTATTTATGCCTTAAAAGATGGCGGTACGAAAGAACAGGAGATTGAGCCTTCTAGACAGAACAGGCAAGCGCTGACGGATGAGCAGATTGTACAGCTTGAGCACATAGGCAGAAAGATCGAAGAACATTTCGGCTGCCCCCAGGACATCGAATGGTGTTTGGTTGATGATACATTTTATATTGTCCAGAGTCGCCCAATCACTACTTTATACCCGATCCCTGAAGCGAGCGATCGGGAAAATCATGTCTATGTATCTGTCGGTCATCAACAAATGATGACTGACCCCCTCAAACCATTGGGATTGTCTTTATTCCAGTTAACAGCTGCTCGACCCATGTATAAAGCTGGTGGAAGGTTGTTTGTTGATATCACACCTGATCTGGCTTCACCTGTTAGAAGAGAAATTATAGTAGATGTTTTGGGAAAGTCCGATCCGCTTATAAAAGACGCATTTATGACCATAATAGATCGGGGAGATTTTATAAAATCGTTACCGGATGATAAAAAAGAATCAGATCCCGGTAAAAGCAATAAAGGTGTGTCGCCAGCGAATTATCAAACACTAAACGAATATGATCCAACAATCGTTTCTGATTTGATCAAGAGTAGCCAAACATCGATAGAAGCCTTAAAACAACACATTCAAACGAAATCAGGATCGGATCTGTTTGATTTTATTCTGGAAGATATCCAGCAATCAAAGAAGACCTTTTTTGACTCACAGAGTTTTGGTGTAATTATGACTGGTATGAATGCTTCATCATGGATAAATGAAAAAATGAACGAATGGTTAGGTGAGAAAAATGCAGCAGACATACTTTCTCAATCTGCGCCAAACAATATTACTTCGTCTATGGGTCTGGCGCTATTGGATGTCGCAGATGTAATTCGTCCTTATCCTGAAGTAATTGATTATTTACAATATGTAAAAGATAATAGTTTTTTGGATGAACTGGTCAAGTTTAATGGTGGAAAGGAAACTCAAGATGCTATCTATGCTTATCTCAACAAATACGGAATGCGATGTGCCGGAGAAATCGATATTACTAAAACTCGTTGGAGTGAAAAACCAACTACACTTGTTCCCATGATTCTCAGTAACATCAAAAACTTTGAGCCTAATGCCAGCAATCGGAAATTTGAGCAAGGGCAACAGTCAGCTTTGAAAAAAGAACAAGAGTTATTAGATCGATTGAAGCAATTACCTGATGGTGAACAAAAGGCCGAAGAGACAAAACGAATGATCAGCCTAATTCGGAATTTCATCGGTTATCGTGAATATCCAAAATACAGCATGGTTAATCGCTACTTTGTTTATAAGCAGGCGTTACTCAAAGAAGCCGAACAACTCGTACAAGTGGGCGTTATTCATGAAAAAGAAGATATATACTACCTCACTTTTGAAGAACTTCATGAAGCCGTATGCACCAATAAACTGGATTACCAGATTATCAGCAAACGAAAAGACGAGTACAAATTATATGAAAAACTAACTCCCCCACGTGTTATCACCTCTGACGGTGAAATTATTACGGGTGAGTACAAACGAGAAAATCTCCCTGCTGAAGCTATTGTAGGTCTACCTGTTTCTTCTGGAGTTATTGAGGGACGAGCCCGTGTCATCTTAAACATGGAAGATGCCAATCTAGAAGATGGAGATATATTAGTCACCTCCTTTACTGACCCTAGCTGGACACCATTGTTTGTATCCATAAAAGGCCTAGTCACCGAAGTTGGTGGACTGATGACACATGGAGCAGTTATCGCACGTGAATATGGCTTACCAACAGTTGTCGGAGTGGAGAATGCTACCAAGCTGATCGAAGACGGACACAGAATCCGGGTGAATGGAACACAAGGGTATGTAGAAATCCTAGATTAAAGCGAAAATTACTTGCATTGGATTTTAAATCAATACCTTTGCCAATTTACGAGAGTTCAACGTAGGATGTTGACTTTGTAGGGAAATTGCTAACAAACTTCATGCAATTATTGTGTTGTCAATTGAGTCCGAAAATACAGTTTTTCTTTTTGAGAGCGTGGACTGACCAAAAACTTGAGATGACCAAGCCTGAAGGTCAAGATAGCGGTAATCGACCACGGGGCGATCGCAAATTACAAGAAAGTAAAACCCATTGACATCAAAGAGTTAGAGTTCAAAAGAAGCAGACACCAAACTAATT
>NZ_JBALEQ010000063.1:0-683 GCF_036917775.1 Nostoc sp. | reverse complement strand
TTGGCATTACCACTAAACCCATTAATTGGGGTAAACACGATGAAATCATCTGTCGAGTTGCCCGGAGTGCCGTTATTATTCAACACAGCAGTACCATTAGTAAAACCGCTGACACCAGTGATGCTCAAGGGGTCGCCATCGACATCGGTATCATTTGCTAGTAGGCTACAAACTGGGATGTTGACGGTAGTAACAAAGAACGTGGAAGCACTATCATCAACTGCAACAGGCGCTTGATTCAGGTTAAAGGCTAAGGTGGTAGTCGCCACCGCACTGGTATTACTGAAAGCTTGCCCATCATCGACGACAAACTCAATTGTCCGGTTAGTCGTGTTGGGTGAAGTTGCAGTATTGTTGTAGGTGAGGCTGTCAAGGACTTGTTGGTAATTGGCAACTGTATCCGTGCCGCTGAGGGTGAGAGTGCCTGTAGTGGCCTTGTAGGTAGTGGTGATGTTGCCGATGGCAGTGGCAGCCAGACTTTCGGCTGTGCTATCGAAAAGATTAGTAATGGTGATGGTAGCACCAGCTAAGGTAGCGTTGTCGTCTGTTAGGGTAAAGTCGTTATCGACAATGGAGACAGCAGTGCCAGTAAAAGTAGTGCTAAAATCAATACCTAATCCGTTAGTGCCGTTGAGGTCGAAGATGGGAGCGCGGTTGCCAAACACCACGTAGCTCTGCCCAGA
>NZ_JBALEQ010000062.1:0-17116 GCF_036917775.1 Nostoc sp. | reverse complement strand
TAGCAGCACCTGTATTGTTCACAGCCTTCAAGGAATTTCAAGAATCTCAGCAAATCACAGCATTTTTCTCTCACCAGAGACATAAAAGAGCGCTATGATGCGGTGGCTTGTGCTGACTTCTAAATTTTGTAATGTCAACTTCAAGATTATTCCTTTTTTGCGTAAAGTACGAAAATTGAGGTGAATAGTACTATATAACGGTACTTATTATGGATAAACCGGGGACAACAATAAGAGTCTCCTATATAATTTACTTCTATCAAAAACTGCTCTGGCTTACATCTAGGGTAGTTTTATATTGCACGGTAGAAGCCAGATTTACAAATGCACCTAATGGCGAACCATCTGCCTGTTCTCAGCAATCGAAAAAGCTTTTGCCCTACGTCAGTTGCGACAACGCTCTTAAACCCACACAACGCACAATGCACTAGCTTTTAAATCACTTCTGCGTTCTCACCGTCAAAACCTGTGGTGGCGTAGAATCTGGAGGATACAAAAAGTCTATCTGTACTTGTCGCTTTCCACTCGCCAACATCTTCAGTGTCACCAATGGTTCGCCCCTTTGTCCCCGACGCTGTACCAAATGCACATAGCGCGTTTTTTCTAAGCCATTATCATCTATGTAACGCACCCGCACCGTTCCCCGAAAGAATATTTGTTCTACACCTGGCTTTAAAAACAGCAGTCTATCTGTTCCCCCTTCATCCTTCACAGGAGTCTGTATTGACACAGTTATAGTCTGGGTTTTATTCGTAATATTTCTTAGAGGCAAAGTTAGATTGTACTCAACACCATAGTTACAGTGAGCAAAGTAAGCAGTATCAGGATAACGTTTTAACATTGCTGCACTTTGAATTTGTCCAGTGCTAAGAGTAATTAAATGTACAGTTCCCAAAGGATAAGAAAACGCCTTTCCTGGTGAGGGTATTGTTAACTCGGAAACATTGGAATTATCCGTAATTTGTGTTTTCCATTGCGTTCCTTGGGATACACCAGCGACGCGACTAAATACCGTTGGTTCTCTGGGAGGGTCAAGAGGTGTTGGAATGGGGTCACGCTTTCCTGCTAAATTACCTGTATTCAAAAGCTCTTGCCACTCGGCTAAAGTCGGTGAAATATTACTATTTTTGGCTAAATTTGCGATATAAACTGGATTACTACTTACCAAGCGCATCATCGTAGTACGACCGTTAGAAGAAGGAGCCTGTACCGGAATTGGTAAATTTGCTAGGATTTTAGTTTCTTTTGGTTCTATCACCAGCTTTTGGGGAAAAATCTCTTGCCGAACTCCCCGCAG
Source organism: Nostoc sp. (assembly GCF_036917775.1). Taxonomy (GTDB): domain Bacteria; phylum Cyanobacteriota; class Cyanobacteriia; order Cyanobacteriales; family Nostocaceae; genus Nostoc. The sequence goes on along the minus strand of NZ_JBALEQ010000062.1, from coordinate 15,819 downwards.
TACATCATTCATTGTGCGATCGCCTGGCCCAGAGTAAACTGTACCTTGGGGGCTTTCAACCATATCAGGTAAAGCAATAAACTGTGCTTCTTTGGTAAGGTAACTAGCTGCTTGTAATACTTGCACTGTCACAGGTTCATTTCCCGGATTATGTACAATTATCCCTTGGTATACAGTGCGGCTTTGGGCTGGTGTTTCTGCCCTGACGATATGATGAGCAAATATATCAAATCTGCCTTCAAAAGGATAATTTAAATGTGCTTCATGTACTTGCTTCCCATCTGGGGGAAAAGTTGATAGTAAAATTCCTTCAGTTGTCACCAGTTCAGGACTATTACTGTTGAAGGTGGGAATAATATCAAGTTTTCCTGGCAAAGGACGTATTTCTTGGCTGTCTACTTCGACTCCAGCAATATATTGTGGGGGAACCGTGTAAATATTTAGCGCCCGACACATTAAAGCCGCAACTTCCCCTCTAGTCGCGCTTTGTAGTGGTTTTAGCTGTTTGACATTGGGATAATTGACAACAATACTATTAATCGTGGCAGATGCGATCGCATTTTGGGCATAGTTAGGTATTTGCCCCGCATCGTTAAAATATTCTTGTAATGTCTGCATTGGGTTAGGTAAAGGGCTGTAATTTTTTCCCCCAGCTACAACACCAATGATTTGGGCACGAGGAATTGGTTGGTTTGGCTGGAAAATACCACCAGGATAACCAGAAAAAAATCCTTTTTGGTAAGCGGTAGAAATTGCTTTATTCGCCCAATAATCAGCAGGTACATCTTTAAATGACATAGCTGTGCGTTTCACTGGTGAATCAGGAAAAGCATTTAGCATTAACACTGCTGCTTGGGCGCGTGTCACTGTTGTTTCTGGGCGAAAACTACCATCGGGGTAGCCTGTAATCAGTTTACGCTCTTTTAGTTGCTCGATACAATGTTTTGCCCAATAGCTTTGGGTGTCAGAAAAGGCTAGGGCGTTGGGGTTTGATAGAGTTAAGACAAAAATGGCTACTGAAGTTTTTTTCAGGAGCTTCAATAAACTGATTATCATTCACAAAAGCCGGAAAGCTAATACATCTCGTAAAAATTATATATTTATATATATGTTGCCACTTTTGTTGTGTAATTCTGTAATTTGTAGCAATTACGACTACTGTCTCCAACACAGGATCTTGTTTTAAATTTTCCCTCAGTAGTAGCTTTTCTAACACAAAAGCTCCCAAACTGAATCTCCGCGCTAGATTTCCCCCAACACACCACTGCAATAGCCCACATTAGAAGGACTTTCGGCAGTAAAAGAGAAAATCGATTGGTCTTAGGCGATGAACTGAGTTTCGCTTTTAGAACGATGTGTAGTTTTCAATCCGCAGCTACACAGAAGTTTGCTTTACCACTAGGGGATGTGCAACTATATCCTGTATTATTTTCAGATAATTTTAGAAAACTTAAACTAATGCTGGCAAAAAAGAAGAGAAGAAAGTGCCTATTTATTCTACTTACTATCAGTGTTAGCTTTTGTTTACTGGTTCTATATGCTTTGATCATTGAGCCGAATCGTTTCGTCGTCACACGTCATCAACTAAATCAACAAATCACTTCTAACAAAAATAGTTTTAAGATTGTCCAAATCAGCGATCTCCATCTCAAACAATTTAATAATCGGGCACAACGGATCGCCGAACAAGTTAATAAACTTAACCCAAACATTGTACTATTTACTGGAGATTCAATTGATCAAGTTGAACAGCTTGATGGATTTGATCGCTTTTTGTCACTTCTTGATAAGCAAACAGCTAAGTATGCAATTATGGGTAATTGGGAATACTGGGCAGGTGTCGATTTAAAACGTTTGACAAAAATCTATGCCACTTATAATTGTAGCTTATTAGTTAATCAAAGTATTTTACATAAATATGGCGAATATTCTATATTAATCACGGGATTGGATGATTTAGTCAGTAAACCCGATTTAATCAAATCACTTCAAGGTCTTCGTCCTCAACAAAACCATTTATTACTCGCCCACTCACCAGCATATCGAGACTCATTTTCAAGTGATGAGTTAGCAAAGATAACACAATACAAACCACAATATATGTTATCAGGGCATACTCATGGTGGACAATTATCATTCTTTGGCTTTGCTCCTTTACGCCCGCCTGGTAGCGGACGTTATGTCAGTGGTTGGTATCGAGATGGTGCGATTGCCCTGTACGTATCGCGTGGACTAGGAGTTTCCGTTTTACCAGTGAGAATGGGTGTAATTCCAGAGATTAGCTATTTTGAGTGGTTTTTGAACCGCTCAGTTATAACATCATCTAAGTAACAGTTAATTAGATGGTTTATTTTTTGAGAAATTTACGGTAGCTTGTCTTTAGTGAAAGTAAACACTACCTAATATCAAAATCAAATTAGTTATGCTTAGATTACGGGCTGTATGGTTCACTCCGGTAGCTGCGGCGCTTTTAAGTTTTGGACTAGGTACAAAAAAAGTAGTGGCGCAGATACAATATCCATTTTCAGCTATCTACAATTCAGAAACTACTCTTGAACCGATCGCAGGAAACATTTTAAAAATAACCAATATAGGTGAAAGTGCTAATGCACCATACGGTCTAACTAGACTTGTAAATATCAGCTATGGCAATCTCAACAATAATACAGGTGTGATTACAATTGAGCCAGATCCAGCAACGTTTGGGTTAGAAGATTTACCACTTGGTAACATTACAATTTTGGGTCAAGGAGAAGATAAACTATTTGGAACTACCAAGGGGAGTGCTACCCTTGACTTTCAAAATTTTGTGGGCACGGTTTCTAATACTATAAGTATTACTGGTGGCTCAGGTACATTCGAGGGTGCGATTGGCACACTTCTCTTGTCCGAAAATCTTACACTCAACCCAGATCCAACTGCTCCTGTAAGAGGTCTACCTCTAATCTCAGGTTCGTTTCAAACATTTCAAACAGTTCCAGAACCGAGAAATACCACGGCGATATTTAGTATTAGCTTAATTGGAGTGGGTTTTCTACTACGCCGATATAGACTTCGAGTTATTGGTTAATCAACATTAAAAGTAGCATCTGGTCTGTATCTGGTCAATTCCAGTAGTGAAATTATTCTTACATTCCTAACAGTTTGCGAAAATGCCCTGACTTGGTGTTAGTAAATTATCTGGATCGTAACGTCGCTTTGCACTTACCAGATTTCCCCAAACTGGACGGAAATGCTGCTGCCAATCATGAGGGGAGAAGGATAGGGCGTTTACAGGATATTGATAACCACCCAAATCACGATTTTGCTCAAAAAGTCTACGATTATCATTGAGCATTTTTGTAATTACAGAATCATCCGGTGGCACTGCTGTTCGCAATATGGCAAACAGAAACACAACCTTCTGGTTCGGAACCCGGAAATTAGGTAGCCCGAAGCGTTTAGTTTTAACTGGATACAGCAGAATTGGGCCCTGACCTGTGTCAGCTAGCGTTAAATTAGCAGCGACCTCACCAACAAAACTGTTAACTGCACTACCTGGTACAAACAGGTTTAACCAAGGATGAGGATTTGACCAAACACCAATCGATTTGAGAAAGGCAACTGTCGGAGCTAAACGGTTGAGAAAATCAAAATAAGTCAAATCCTCTATTTGTTCTGTACCGCGAGTATAGTTTAATCCCCGAAGCAATCGGTTATTATTAGGTACAGAAGGAGGACTGTAAAAGCTAGCCACTTCTAGCAGATAACGCCATCCACCAGCATTATTAGAAACTAATTGACCTTCTACATAGTTGAAGCGCTCATCAAAAATGATTTGGCGTTGGTCATGAGTAAAGGTAGCTAAATCGTCATAATATAACTGAAACACACGGGCATTGGTAGTGGCGGGAATTAGCTTAACAGTTGCCTGTACAATAATTCCACATTGTCCTAGCCCTGCTAGTACTGCTGTAAATAGATTGCGATTGTAGAAGGGTGAACAAGTTTCGAGATCACCAGTACCAGTAACTACCTTCAGTTCTAAAACATTGTCAACTTGCACACCATAACGGTGAGTTGCACCACCAATACCCCCCACTGATAAAGTGCCGCCTACAGAAAGTTCAATATAATCAGTGAGAACGGGCGGTGTTAATCCTGTAGCAAGCGTTTGTTGCAATAACTGACTCCATAACACTCCAGCATCAACAATTGCTCGGTCTGTACCAATGAAATGAATCTTGTTGAGCGTGCTTAAATCAATGACAATGCCTGCTTCTACTTGTGACTGACCGTAGGTAGAGTGACCCTGACCTCGTGGGGCGACTTTGAGCTTTCTCGTCCGAGCGAATTGAATAATTTGAACAATATCCTCAATTGAGCCTGGTTTAAGTACTGCTATCGGTTGACGATGGACGATGTTACCAAAATCAATACTGGCATCAGTAAGTGTCGTATTATCAGTGTAAAGTACTCCATCTAAGGAAGGTAAGCTTTCAAAAACAGATGTAGCACTGGCAGATGTTACCCACGAACGAGTAGTTAAATCAAAGCCGATAACAATTGCACTCGCAATCAAACCTTGTAAAACTGAGCGATGTGAAGTGTTTTGTCTCATAATTTTTACTTGGTACTATAATCGCGATCTAATTAAATAAATATACTGTTAGTTTTAGCATTTACTTAACTAAAGTTAAATTTCTATTCAGTGAAAGGTGTGATTTTATGGTACAGCCATAAAATAAAAATATACAATCATTCTATGAGAAATACTGTTAAATACGGATAAACCAGGGACAACATTAATTGTCTCCCATATAATTTTCTTTTATCAAAACCATTTTGTATCCACTTTTTGGCACAGGAGTACTTAATGTTTGCAAGAATAAATTAGCCTAACGTTTTAAACATTTGAAATGAGTTAATCTTATAACTAGTTGACAAGAGGAAGTTTTGAAAGAGGTTGCCAGATGATAAGATTTACGGATTATATCTAAGGCCGAGTATGGCACACGCAATCGAAGTGGGCGTAACACGGGACGATATAACCAGTAATAAGCCTTTTTTAAGTCATTCCACTTTGAACAGGCTTCAAGATGCATGAAATCTGAAATGTCTACAACTAACCCTCTACCCTGGTGCATCATGACATTACGACCGTGGACATCATGAGGGTGGAGAAAGCAACGTCGGGCATAGTCAAGAGCTTCATCGATGTCTCTTATCACCTGCTTGGGAATCGGTAAACCTAAGTGCATACAATCATACAGAGTTCTTCCATAAAGCCGTTTCAAAATTAGAAAGCTATCTTTGGCGTACCAACATTCAGAAAATGCCGGATGAGAACCTAGACGACGGTAAACTTCTACTTCCTCTTCAAAGCCTGGTCGTCCTGGGGCATAAATTTTAACTACACACTCAGGGTAATCGGGATGATAAACTACTGCGGCATAATTTCCTTTGCCAAGCAGCTGCCAAGGTTGTGGAAGATAGCTGACCTGAATCGGATTACGGGGATTGACACTTTCAATTTGTAATCTAGGCAGTAGTTCCTGATAAATGCTTTTGACCAGTTGTTCTGGAAGCAATTTGTCCATACCGGATAAGTTTCTGACACCAAAGAACAAGATAAACTACTCGATTTATCTCAACTATTACGGCAACAGTTGGAATTGAGCTTAATTTTGAAATGGCAATCCTTATATTGCGACAACAGAGCTAGCAACATGAAGCCATTGTGGAGAACTGCCATAATCTTAACTGCGATCGCTGGAGTTACCATCATCGCTATCTTGATTTTCCAAAAAACTAACCAGCCATCCATCGCATTCACAAAAGAGTAAATTTTTTGGACATTGTATTTATAAAGTTAAATGAATTTTCTAGTAATTTATTTACTAATTGCTTCAGCTAGCAAATAAGTGCATGATATTTTATATAGGCAACAAATTGATTTGAGACTCCTGCAAGTTGAGTAATACTTAACAGGGCCTGTTGAAGCTGCCTTTGATTATTCTTGAAAGTACAAGTACTGTAAATGCCTATTTCGTTGTGCTTGATATCATGTTGCTTCCAATAGAATTTAAAACCTTTCTGAAGTTTTGAGAGGAATGGCAATGATTGAGAAATTATGGCTATATCCACCTTTAGCGATCGCTCGCCTGGGAACATCTACTACTCCTTGCGATAATTTTACCTGGAGTGCAGATGACCTACGACCGCGCGGCACTGGCAAAACCACAATTAAACCTGCCCAAACTCTCCGTGTAGCAGCAGATGGTACGGTGACAGCTAGCGTACCTACAGAAATTTATTTTAAAGACGCACAAGGATTTAAACCTGTCTGTCCTTTCTTTGAACTACACGGACAATGGAGAACAGAAACAGGGTTACAAGAAGGAGCAATTACCCCTGAAGTTTTGGCAAAATTTGGACTGACAACCAAGGATTTGCAATGGAAAGTAGAAGTCGCCAATCTTAAACCCTTTCACTACACTTTGGCGAATAGCGATCGCGTTGTTGCGACAGTTGAGCTTATAGGTGATGTGACAACCAAACAAGCTTTAGGTGGCATTTCTCCAACTGATGGCTCACCACTAGCAACTGCTGCTAATCCTGTGCCATTAGGCAGTATGCAACTTACCCTTCCCAATGATGACTTTCCTGAAATTCGCTTGCGTTTTACCCCAGCTATCGGGGCTGTTTATGGCCCAACTAATCTACAACAACGATTAGATGCACTCAAACAGCGCGTTAGCAATTCCGACTGGCGAAACTTCCAACTTCCTCCAGAACGTTTGATTTTAAATCCCGAATCAGTTTGGTGTCAGTTTTCTTTGGGCGACGATCCTCGCACTAATCCAGGTGGGTTATTTGCCACAGAAGACGACACGGGAATTAGTCTTGGTTTAGTAGATGATGTTTGTGATGGGATTATTACTTGCTCTGTTCAAGGGTTAAAAGCTATTGGTCGCATAGTCGTCGCCCCGCCAGATTATGCACCTGATCGCCGTCCTGTTACCTCGCTAGCAGATGGATTGAGCGATCGCGTTTCTCGGCAAAGGGTGTCTGAACTAGACTATGTTGCAGACATGAATCTCACCACCGCAGAAGTTGGGGATCTGCTGGAACGAGTTTTAGAAACGATGGAGGGAATGAATTTAGACTTTCAAAACGACCGGATTCGGAGTGAAAACCGTAACATTGCTTTAGCCCAAGGATTATCGGAAAATGCAGCAGAAGCTAAAGCCTTTTCTCAAATAGAACAAATTCTCGGACGACCCTTACCCCTAACAGAATTTGGTCGTCAGCGACATCGACGTTTTGTCTCCCTAGAAGTATTTGAAGATAGATTGCGGGAAAATCCCGAACTCATCGCTCAGTGGATTCGTGAACCAATGATTGGCGATCGCTATTATGACCGCAAAATGCCAGCACTGATGCGCGGTTCTGATCGATATCCTATGCACATAACTCGACGGCAATATGACTTATTAGTAGCATGGGCAAATCGTTTGCGTCGAGATGCGGAGGCAGGATCATGAAACATCCTGACACAGAACTACGCTTATTCAAAAGTGTCATCGGCTCTCATTTATTCGTCGTAGATGGCAGTCGGATTTACGACTTGGCTCCAGAGGTTGCTAATCGTCTGCAACAATCTTGGTCAGAAGACTTATTTCCCTTAAATTCATCCTCTCGATACATCGACGGTCAACCGCTTACCCCTCCTCCCCTGGCTTCAATTTCTCTGAATGTGGCTCAGGCGTGCAATATGTCCTGTAGTTACTGCTATGCAGATACAGGTAAGTTCGGCGGCCACTCCCGCCTCATGAGTCTGGATGTCGCTAAGGCAACAGTTGATCGCCTAATTGCCGAATCAGACCCAACGGTAGGATTAGTTGTCGGTTATATGGGGGGAGAGCCTTTGCTTAACCGTAGTGTAGTCCACGAAACTACTCGCTATGCGGCTCAAGCGGCTCAAGCGGCTAATCGTCAGATGCGTTTTTCCATTACTACTAATGGGACATTACTGCAAAAGGAAGATGCTGAACTATTTGCCCAGTTTCCCTTTACTGTAGCCATCAGTGTAGACGGGAATCGTGAACAAAACGATGCCATTCGAGCCATGAATAATGGTTTTAGTAGTTACGAGCATTTACAAAAAGGATTAGCATTACTGAATCGCTACGGCAGACCGCAACATCTAGCAGCCCGCATTACAGTTACTCCGAAAACAGGAGAACTATTACCAATTCTGGATCATGTTATTAGTTTAGGTTTTGATGAAGTTGGTTTTGCTGTTGTCTTAGTCTCGCCCGATCCGAGCCTTGCTTTTGCACCCGAAGACTTTACTATCTTATTGCAACAAGCGATCGCTTGCGGACAAAAAGCTTTACAACAAATCAAAGCTGGTAGTTCCTATCCTTTTAGTAATTTAGAAATTGCATTACAAGAAATTCATCGCGGTAGCCATCGGCCCTATCCTTGTGGTGCGGGTGCAGCCTATTTAAGTACAAATGCAGAAGGTAAATTATTTGCTTGTCATCGTTTAATTGACGATCCTCAGTTTGCTATGGGTAGCATTTGGGAGGGTTCAGATATGCAAGCGCGGGCAGATCATTTAACTCGCAATCATGTAGATTATATCGAGCCTTGTAAAGGATGCTGGGCTAGATATTTGTGTGGCGGTGGTTGTTATCATGAAGTCTCTCGCCGAGGGCGGATTGGCTGTGACTATATTCGAGGATGGTTAGATTTTTGTTTGAGTGCTTATGTTGAACTATCTACCATTTGTCCTAAATATTTTAATCAACAAATAAACCTGGCTAAACACAGTTATGGAGGTTTCTATGAGTGATGGTACTGCTCAAGATCCGATTGAATGGAAAATTTTTCCTCGCAATTTGACTGCACGGGCTGATTATTTGGTAGGCGGTAATCCCAGCAATACCAGACTTGAAAGTGGTGTTGATAACTGTTATCCAGGGCTAGAATTCGATCAGCGCAATCTCGATAAAGCTTTTTTCCCTGGTTTGATTTTTGAGTTTCATCGTTCTGATGGGGCAATTTTACATCAAATATTAGCCAATGGTGCGCCAGCCCAACAGGGATTAACCGATGCTGACAATAATCCGCCTCTCTATCTATGGGCATTAGTGGGTAGATATTCTAATAGTCAAAGCGAAGCAGATCCACCCGTATTCTTTTTCAATGGGTTAGATGGATTGGAAGTTTGGCGGCGCGTCCATGATTTAATTCCCGGACGAATTGCGATCGCCCTTGGCCCTTCACCAGGCAGTATACTAACACCTAGCTTGGGTTTGAGCCGGCAATTAGATCAGATTTATGATTCGGGAGAAAGTTTACTCCAGCGTGATGATAATGGTAGGCTTCAGATTGCTGTGTTAGTGGGTCAACGCGCTGAATATTTAGATGAAAACGGCGTAATTGACGTAGATGTTTATCAACCTGGCGATCTGACTCGCAGTCTTTGTTCGCCCTGGCAATATGATTTCCGCGATTGTGGTTGCTTTTATTGGGCTGCAAGTAAGCCTGATATAGTTACCAGTGGAGATGGACAACAACCCTATTTAAATTTTCAACGCAGAAATCGCAATATCACACCGCAGCCATCAGAAGTCTTGGCACAATGGGAACGAGAACAAGAATTAGATTATGTTGAACTCATTGAAGGAGCTTGGAATCAACTCCCAGTTGTTTTAAACGATCGCGAAAGCGAACAGTTTATCCCACCGCCTGGGCCACCTATAACTCAGTTGATGACTAAGCAACAAGTTATCGATGAGTTGCGCTATTTAACTACAGTTGAACACGCTTTATGTGTTGAGTATCTCTATGCTCACTATTCGGTAAACGCACCCATCCGTTTGCCTGATTCAGGTGTAGACGAACAAACGCGCCGAATTTTTGCCGCAGCTAATGAAGTATTTATGATTGCAGTTGATGAAATGCGTCACCTTCGCTGGGTAAATGAGGCGCTCGATCTGATGCAACAACCTCCTTCTCTAGGACGAGCGCAATTGATTGGACGAACTTTTAACCGACGTTTTGAGCTTGAGAGGCTCACACCAGAACAACTGCAATGGTTTATTGATGTGGAAAAACCTAGTCAGTCAGCTGGACAAGGACTTGATGGGATGTATGTTCGCTTACTGACTAGTATTGATCGCCAACCAGAACAATTTCCCGAACGAGAACGGTTACTACCTTTGATTAAGCTGATTATTGATGAAGGAGAAAATCATTACAAGCGATTTTTATCTGTTCAGCAGCATTTAGCGGGAATTTCCCCTGATTCCTATCTTCGACCTTTAAAAAATCCTCAATCAGGAACGCAATTAGCTAGTTTACAAAAACTAAGCGATCAAAATTATAGTGTTTTGTTAGGGGCGCTTCAGGTGAGTTTTGCCTTGGGCGATCGCGCTGGAGGAATGGTGCTGGAACAATCGCGCCGTGCTATGTTTAACCTGCACGAAACCAATCACTATATGGCGAGTAAAGGTGTAAAAGCTAGATTTAAGCTACCTACAACAATTACAACTACCATGACTCGTGCGGATGTTAGTGATCGCATGAATACTCTTTTTACAGAAACCGCAGCTGTTATTACAGAGGTAAAAGAGACTAGCGATTTCACAGAACACGATTTAGCAGAACGTCAACAGCGTATCAATGAAGAACTATTTCAACGCATACATCAATTGATTGCAGAAGATGCAGATTAGTAATGCAAAAAGTTCTAATTATTGGTAATGGTATTGCTGGGTTATCCTGCGCTCGTTTGCTAGCAAATCGTGGCTGGGAAATAGAAATATGGGGGAAACATGAATTTTTTTCCCCAACTCTAATTCTTAATGAGATAACCTGCAATCTTCTGCAAGATATTTGGCAACTAAATCCTAGTTTTTGGAATAGTTTGCATCTTCTCCAAGAGCGTAAAGTATCCTGGGGAAACGATGGCACCGTTTTAAGTATAGCTGAACCAAGTGCCGTTATTAATGGTAACTCATTAAGAGACCGACTTTGGGAACATTTATTAGACAAACATCAAAATCAAGTTCAATTTCAGGAAGTAACAGTCAGTATAGATAATTTACTTGAGCGCCAAAGTGAATTTACTTGGATTATTGACGCGGGTGGCCGTCAATCTGCGGTCGCCCAAAAATTAGGAGCAGGCCATCGTCATAGTTTTGGAAATCGATGCATACTTTCTCAAGAAGTTAGGCTGGCTAACTTGGTTGAAGAAGATATTTACTGGATTGAAACTGTATCAGAAGGTTGGTTATTTTTGGCTCCATTAGGTGATAACAGAGCAATACTTCAAAGTATGGTTCCTCTACTTTCAGGAGAACCCGCATCAATTTTGATAAACTTACTTAAACAAACCCGCTATATTCAAGACTGTATTTTCCAATTCTCAGGAACGTTAGCGATTTTTGCGGCTTTTCCCCAAATTTTACAGCCTTTTTGTGGAGAACGATGGCTTGCCGTAGGAGATGCTTCTTTCTCTGTAGATCCCATTAGCGGCGATGGCACAGGGTACGCTATTAGAGGTGCAATCTTAGCAGCGAGTATCATAGATGCTGTTGCTTCTGGTTTAAGCAGTAGTGACTGTCTGGAACACTACTCCCTGAGATTACAAAAAGCTTTTGACGCTCATATTCAACAATGTTTCCAATATTATTTAAAGGGATTTACATCATCATTTTGGCAATGGGAGATTGAGAGAATGCGGAAAGCACAAGAACTCTTGCAACAAACTAAAAATAAAGATTTTACTTATACATTAAAGGGTTTTCAATTCGTAAAATCAGAAAATATATAATTTACTTCTATCAAAAACTGCTCTAGCTTCCGTCTAGGGCAGTTTTTGATTGCACGGTAGAAACCAGATTCACAACTGCATCTAATGGTGAAGCATATAACAGTATAGAACTTACGCACTTAAATTGATATTGAAACTAAGAATGAAAAATAAGACAACGCCCCATGCTCAATTACAAAATTTCCAAAAAATGGTTAATTTTGGTGACACTAGCTTTGATATCTGCCTTGTTGCTGGTGATCGCTTCTTCTGCCTCAAGTATTTATTTATATGGCAGCAGTACTAATAATATCAAGGCAGATGCAGCAATTGTTTTAGGAGCGGCAGTTTGGGGAGAAGAAGCATCTCCTGTTTTCAGAGAGCGAATTAACCACGCCATCAACTTATATAAAAATGGATCTGTTAAAACAATCATTTTTACTGGCGGAGTTGGCAAGAGTAATGAACCACCTGAAGCTATAGTTGGAAAAAATTATGCACTCGCGCAACAGGTAAAAGCTGCTGATATTCTCACTGAAACTCAATCTCGTACAACTCACCAGAACCTCACAAATGCTTTGGAAGTAGCGAAAGTTCACCAATTAAACAAGTTTCTTATTGTTAGCGATCCATTGCACATGAAACGAGCAGTATTGATGGCGCGAAATTTAGGAATGGATGCACATTCGTCTCCCACACCGACTACCCGCTATCGCAGTTTTTACAGTCAAATGGAGTTTTTGAGCCGAGAAACTTATTTTTACTTTGTCTACTTAGTGTTTAAAATCTAGCTTTAGCAGACTGCAACTAAAAATTGCCTAGTTGAGCGATGACACAAAGTACCCGCTAGAAGCGATCGCAACAACAAAAGCAAGTTTTAGTGAGCGCTCACGCCTGAAATCGCTAAATTTTAGCTGACTTTCCTCTCGGCAAACAGTGACAACTGTCCCGAGAAATATTCCCGGTTAAAATTGTGGTTTCTTATATTGCAATAACAGAGCTAGCAACATGAAGCCATCGTGGATAACTGGCATAATTTTAACTGCGATCGCTGGAGCTACCATCAGCGCTATCTTGATTTTCCAAAGCACTAAACAGCCATCCATCGCGCTTACCGAAGAATGGATAGCTACTCAAGTGGCAGATGGGGACAGCATTACAGTCCGCCAAACCGATGGCAGCCAAATGTCAGTTGAGCTTTGTGGAATTGATGCCCCGGAAGTGAAACAAGATGAAGTGCCAGCACAAGCATTGAGCAATGAAGCAAAAGATAAACTACTCAAGCTCATTGCTGCTGCCGATAATCAACTGATGATCGTTCCAGTCGCAAAAGACAGCGATGGGCGTACTGTTGCTGAAGTGATGGCTCACGGACAGGGCGATACTGAGATTAGTTTTCAGGAAGAACTGCTTAAAAGCGGCTTGGCTAAAACGCGGCTTGGTGAAGTGGAATGCCCTAATCAAATAGCTTTCGAGAATGCCCAGAGAATAGTGATCGCTTCTAAAGCTGGAGTGTGGAGTCAAGACAAACGAAACTAGCCTTGAAGCTAAAACCAGCACTCTAGTTAAAATTTGTCGCAGATTTCAAGCAGGCGCAGATCCACCAAGCGCATGGATGTAAGCATCAGCAGTTTCTATGCCAAAACCACCAGCTTGAGCATGACGAAGTAGCGATTGTACTATCGGCATCGCAATACTCATGCCAAATAAGGCATTGAAACCTGCAATAACGACTGGTGCTGACAACACAACTGTAAATTCTGGAAATAACACTAATACAGCCACTAAGATCAGAAAAACAATTGGTGTCGCAATACCTGCTGCTTTTGCGGCTTCCAAAACTAAGTTTTTATACTCTTCTACAGTAATGTCGCCGCGATAAAGATCCATAGCCAGTAGGTCATGTTGGTAAGTTAATTAATTTGCTAGATCATAAAATCGGCCCAGGCGAAATCTTTTGGAACGACTCATGGGATGGATATCCGCTTGCACGTAATCGTGTTTTAAGTCACATCGCCAGCCGCCGGATTTCTAACCCATTGATGATTACTGGGGATTGGCACTCTACATTTGTTAATGACCTGAAGCTGGACTTTAAGGCTTCTAACTCTCCAACTCTCCAACAGTGGCTACAGAGTTTGTGACTCCTTCGATTACTAGTAATGGTGATGCAAATGTCTACGGCCTTTATTATGCCCCGAAGATTCCAGAAAACCCACAAATTAAGTTCTTTGATGGCGATCGCCGAGGCTATTTCCGAGTTAACCTTAATTACAAACGTTAGCAGACTGACCTGCATATTGTTACCACTGTAAGCCGTCCAGATGCCCCTGTATACACTTTTGCTTCGTTTGTTGTTGAGAACGATCGGCCAGGTGCGATTCGTGTATAGGAAGCAAAAGGCTTTCACTGCCTCATTAAAGCAGTTGATTCGCTAAGGCTAAACTTTTGTGTTTGAAGGACAATGCTCTTTGCTCATCTCGCCTTTGCCAAATTGCGATCGATATCTCATTCAAGCAATTAGCTGAAATGCTGAACTTGAGATAGTCGCAATGGAGAAACTAGTAGTCTACCAAGCCAACTTTGCTAGGTTAAATCCGGGTATAAACGCTGCATTTTTCGACGAGCATCTTTGGTTTGGAAACCCCAATAGACACTGGCTTTTTGTTGATTACGTTGTTTCTCCCAAGCGGCAATCTCAGAAGTTAATATTTCTGCATTAGGAATACGCCGTTCTAGACATTGGCGAGATAAAACAGATAATTCAATTTCTACTTGATTCAGCCAAGAAGCGTGTTTAGGAGTATAGTGAAACTCTAATTTTTGAATAATTCTACGTGCTTCTTGTGGTGTGAAAGCCTCATATAACGTACTTGGAGTATGAATATTTAGATTATCAACTACTAAACGGATTACCTCAGCATCGCGGTAATGAACATCTACCAACTCTTTCAATTGTTTAGCAAAGTCAACTTTGGTACGACGTTGTGTAACTTCAATATGCCTCCATCCAGCTAAAGGTTCAAAAAGAGCAAATAAATTTACAACACCATTGCGTTTATACTCATAATCATAACGTTCAAGCTGATCTGGTTCTGGTGGCAAAGGAAGTCTTACTTCTTCTACTAATTGATATGGGCGTTCATCTAGACAGACTGTAGGTTTTTTCGGATTATATGGCTCATTGTATAAATCCAAAACATCCTCCATTCTGAATACATACTCTGCATTAACTTCGGGAATACACCACTGTTCTTTTAACCACGGTTTAATTTCGTTTTTTTTAGAGTTTGACGTATTGTTTCGTCGGAAATTGAATCTATTATCCCAAGGTTTACTAAGTGATCCGCTAATAATTGCATTGTCCAACGCACTCTTCCTTCTGGTGGATTAGAACAAGCCGTTGCAATCAAAAATGCTTCTTGTTTTTCATCTAATTTTGTAGGTTTTGGTGGATGAGATTCATCCTTTAAAGCAAAATCTAACCCACCAATGACAAATTTTTCTCGTATCCGTTGTACTGTGGCAGTATGCGCTCTAACTGTGTCAGCGATCGCTTGATCAGTTTCTCCTTCAGAAGCCATCAGAAGAATGTTTGCACGGGTTATAGTTCTTGCTTTGTGCTTACCTTTCTTAATTATTGCTTGTAGCTGAGAAACTTCATCTTCATTCAAGTCAACGATGTACTTCTTTGCCATATTATTCCCTGTTTTTGGCTATTTTAGCAATTACAGGTATTACTTAGCAAACTTTGCTTGGCAGACTACTAGGTCAGGTTGAAGAAGGCAGAAGGTTCAATGTTTTGTAGGGGATTCAAACCCAGCCCTTTCAATGCGAACAAATGAACTACTAAAGTGAAGACTGAAACCCGCTCCCCATATAGGTTATTAATGATGAATTCAAGGTATCCTGGGCAATACAGCACTTCCGGCTGTTATGAGGTACAGTAGCAGCAATTAGCAAACCAGTTTCTTAAATGTTGAGGATTTATTAAGTCGAGTGCAACTGAT
>NZ_JBALEQ010000061.1:0-112587 GCF_036917775.1 Nostoc sp. | reverse complement strand
CGATTCATCGGTTCAAACTGCTGAAATACTTACTATGTATACATTTTATCAGTTTTAAGCTCCGGTTTTTTCTGAGTTTGTGAGAAATCCGGGATAGGCACAGGGATTAATCACGACCCCAGTTGCGATCGCGCTCATAGCGAAAGTTATTATCACGAATGTTACGAAGGTTATTGTCGCGGTCATATCGGCGATCGTTATTGCGCTCAAAGCGGTGATCGTTATCGCGGTCAAAGCGGTGATTGTTATTGCGCTCGAAGCGGTGATCGTTATTGCGGTCAAAGCGGTGATCGTTATTGCGGTCAAAGCGGCGATCGTTATTGCGTTCATATCGGCGATCGTTATTGCGTTCAAAGCGGCGATCGTTATTGCGTTCATATCGGCGATCATTGTCACGAATGTTGCGAAGGTCGTTCTGGCGGTCATAATCACCATTTCTGTAGTGACGACTATGACGTTCGTAGTTACCATCATTGTTATGTTGATAGCCGTAGCTATCTAACTCAATAAGATAAGACGCTGGTGTATTAGCCTCAGCTTTTGGAGAAATAGCCAAAGCTGATGCAGATGCTATCAAGCCAGCCAGCAAAATAGAGGTAAAGCGGTTCATAATGTTAGTCAAAAATTATTGACATTAATTTATGCAAGTCCAGTCTGTTTAGGAAGAGCAGATTCCACAAGTCTTTAAATCTATGCTATCAGTCTTCAATCAATCAGAAAGTTTTCTTGGGTGCGGTGATTGAGAAAACTTTTGTTGTCTGTGATACTTTTTGACCTTTCAAATCCCATGAAAAGTTAAAATTAAAATGAGTATTTGAACCGGATGAATACACCTTTGATCTCCGTCAACGAGAAAATTAGGGTTTCAGCCTACAAGTAGAACGCGATCGCACCCTTACCAAAACCCAATACAATTTAGATAAGACCAAAACACTTGTAGAGACGGCGATTTATCGCGTCTCAAAACCCACGATTTTGTACAAGTGGCGCTTAACCCAAGCATATTGCCTTATATCTCACTACGCTTGGGTTAAAGGTTATTGGTGTAGATAATTGGTCTTTGAAGACGCGATAAATCGCGTCTCTACATGAGCGATAAATTGCAAAACCTACCAGCTAGCCAATGCTACAATCCACGAAAAAAAACGCACACCAATTATAATTAGTGTGCGTCTGCGGTTAGATTTTAGAAATTCTCGAACTTAGCGATCGCATCCTTCATTTTATCCACCACTTCATCGACAGGGATAACTCCCAATTCTCCAGAGGCGCGGGTACGGATACTCAAAGTGTTGGTTTCCACTTCCTTGGCTCCCACCACTGCCATCACGGGTATTTTTTCTTTCTCTGCATTGCGAATTTGTTTACCCAAGCGATCGCCACTGGTATCAACTTCTGCACGGATGCCCAACGCTCTCATCTTCGCTACCACATCTTTCGCAAAGTCTAGCTGTGTATCGCCCACGGGTAATAATCTAGCTTGCACTGGCGCTAACCACAAAGGGAAATCACCTGCATACTCTTCAATTAAGATGCCAATTAACCTTTCCAGCGAACCAAAAGGCGCACGGTGAATCATCACTGGACGTTTGCGAACCCCATCTTCAGCGACGTATTCCAACTCAAAGCGTTCAGGCAAATTGTAATCTACCTGCACAGTTCCTAATTGCCACTCCCGATCTAGGGCATCACTAAAGATAAAGTCAAGTTTGGGTCCATAAAAAGCCGCTTCTCCAATCCCTTCAAAGTGTTCCATCCCCAAGGTTTCAACCGCACGGCGAATTGCACCTTCGGCTTTGTCCCAAACTTCATCTGAACCAATATACTTATCGCTAGCAGGATCGCGGAAACTGAGTCTAGCTTTAAAGTTCTTCAGTTGTAGCTTATTGAATACCGACAAAATCAAATCCACCACACTGAGGAATTCGCTATCTAGCTGTTCTGGAGTAACGAACAGGTGAGAATCATCTACAGTAAAACCGCGCACCCGTGTTAAACCGCCCAATTCGCCTGATTGTTCGTAGCGGTAAACAGTACCAAATTCCGCCAGGCGCATCGGTAGTTCCCGATAAGAGCGTAACTCACTCTTATATATTTGGATATGGAAGGGGCAGTTCATTGGCTTCATAACGAAGCCCTGTTCCTGTGCAGCAGCTTCCTGATCATCTGCCATTAAGGGGAACATATCTTCTTTATATTTCTGCCAATGTCCAGAGGTTTTAAATAAATCTACTCTGGCAATATGAGGTGTTACTACAGATAAATAACCCCGTTTTACCTGTTCTTGCTTCAGGAAGTCTTCTAAGGTACTCCGCAACAAAGTACCCTTTGGTGTCCACAAAGGTAAACCCGGCCCTACTAAATCAGAGAATATAAATAATCCCAGTTCTTTCCCAAGTTTGCGATGATCTCGCCGTAGCGCTTCTTCTTTGCGCCGCTTATATTCAGCCAGTTGTTCTGGACTTTCCCAAGCGGTGGCGTAGATGCGCTGTAATTGGGCTTTAGTTTCATCCCCACGCCAATAAGCGCCCGCAACGCTTTCTAATTCAATTGCTTTCGGGTTTAATTCACTGATATTTTCCAGATGAGGCCCCGCGCACAAATCCCACCATTCATTCCCTAGGTGGTAAATGGTGATTGGTTCCTGTTTGATATCTCCCAGAATTTCTAGCTTGTAAGGTTCGTTAATTTCCTGAATCCGGCGTGCGGCTTCTTCCCGGCTGACTTCTTCCCGAATTACTGGCAATTTGCGATTGATAATCTTCGCCATCTCTTTTTTGATGGCTTTGAGATCATTTTCGCTAAATGGTTCTGGACTATCGAAGTCATAGTAAAAACCGTTTTCTATCCAAGGGCCGATTGTAACTTGCGCCTTGGGAAACAGCTTTTGTACCGCCATTGCCATTACATGGGAAGCAGTGTGACGAATCTTTTTTAAGTTCTCTGATTCGCTGGTACGCGGTAAATAGATTTTTTCAACTTGTTCTGACTGTTGTGATTGATTTGATGAATTTGGCGACATTGGCTGCTGAACCGTTGGCGAAGTGATTACAAAAGGTGATTTATCTGAATCTGTAGGCTTACTCAACTATAACGATTTTGGTTTTTGCTTTTTTCAGCTTTATCTTCCAACTACCGAATTAATTTTTCGCCGGGGATAAAGATAAATTTTTGATCGGTTAGCTGATTACTAAATTCAGGATTCCAGGCGTAGCCCGTCGTAGACATCGCTAAATTATCTTATGAATTGCAACTCGGTGTCAGCTACTCCCCCATTCGATATATATATACGGTCTCTCCAAAGGAACTGTACAGGCTACATAGCAAGACTATATAATAAAATCTGTATTATTTGTTACATTTTTTTGCATTTACCAAAGTTATTAGATTATAATAAATAAAAAGAATATTAAGAAACGTAAATAACGTTAATATTAGTAAGAAAGTTGGAAAAATCCTTCTTATTTATGTCAGACTCAAATTTACCAGGGACTGAGTTGCTGAAAACGGTTTTAGAACCACTACTAGAAGATTTTCAGCATTGGTTTACGCGATCGCGCCATTTACTCGAAACTGAGCAGCTATCATTTATGAGTGACCAAGAACAATCTGATTTGCTCTTACGTGTTAAACAAGCGCAAGAAGAACTCAGTACAGCCAAAATGCTATTTGCTGCTACCGATAAACAAGTCGGGATTGATATGGCAACGTTAATGCCTTGGCATCAATTAGTAACAGAATGCTGGAATGTTGCAATGCGCTTTCGTCAAGAGCGTGAAGTCTAAATAGATGGGAGCATCTGTTAAATTTCCGCAGACTATTTAGCAATGTCTAACGACAAAATGCTAAACCAGTCATTAAAGAGATAGTACAAAAAGCTTAACAATTTCTTAACATTATTTGGATTAACAAGATAATGTATCCTATGCTACCGTAAGTAAAATAACGGTTGACAAATAGCTTCATATAAATGTAAGCGCACAAAAGTGCGTCAAATAGTCATCTTAACTGTGAGTCACAGTGTCGGCGAAACAAAGCGTTACAAAATAAAGTTTTAAAAATTGCTGTTCTGGAGGAAAATCTAATGTTACACCTGCTTTACATTCTTGCTTTTACAATCCTTGCATTTATGGCTGTTGGCAACTTAATTCGTAACCTGATCATGTTCAGTTTTGATCGCGAGCGAACTTACCCAACGAATTCCTCACCAATAAATAATCAAGGTAAATACGGTTATTATTCATCAAAAAAACAGTTTGTACCCCATCCAGAGTTATTAGACAGCGCGGGTAACTTAATTAAAGAGCCGCTTTTGGTAATGCGTTCGATTAACGTTGAAGATGCGCGTCAACATCTTGATGCACTTTACGAAGCATCCCCAGGACGTAAGAGTGAAAATTCCGAAGAAGCATAAAATTTAGGATTTAGGAGTTTGGGTGTAAATTATGATTGTTTTACATCCTTAACCCTTATTGGAATAGAAATTTATTAGTATCCTTGAATGTGAAGCGCGATCGCATCAACAGCCTGCTAAGTTAAGATTATCTTGTCCACTTGGCAGATTTTTAATGATTTTTCGGTTACAATTCTGACTCCTGAATTCTGTTGCGATAAAAAAAGGAGCCTGACTCAGACTCCTTAATATAAAAATTGCTAATAAAATTGTGACTACTTGATAGTCACCTTACCGCCAGCTTCTTCGATGCGCTTCTTAGCATCTTCAGCAGCATCCTTAGCAATACCTTCTTTAACTGCCTTGGGTGCAGCTTCTACCAAGTCCTTCGCTTCTTTCAGACCCAAACCGGTCAATTCGCGGACAATCTTCAGCACAGCAATCTTCTTATCAGCTGGGACTGAATCGAGAATCACTTCAAACTCGGTTTGCTCAACAGCTTCTTCAGCCGGAGCAGCACCACCAGGGCCAGCCATCATCATCATACCGCCAACAGGTGCAGCAGCACTTACGCCAAAAGCTTCTTCAATTTGCTTGACTAGCTCAGAAGCTTCCAACAAAGAAAGGGTTTTTAGTTGTTCTAAGATTTGATCGGTTGCAGCAGACATTGATATAACTCCTGTAATTTTGATTATTTATTTGTCAGGGGTCATTGGTCTTTAACTATAGACTTTTGACTCTTGACTGATGAACCACAAAGTTTATTCAGCAGCAGGTTCAGTACTGCTATTATCTTCAGTAGCGGTTTGGGCGCTGCTATCTTGTACAGCAGCAGTTTCGGTGCTACCGCCACTTTGTTCTTGGTCGGCCACAGCCTTCAAAGCACGAGCTAGTGAACCAGGAACTTCGTTGATACCCACAGCAATCTTGGTAGCCAAGGCGTTGATAGCCCCAGCAATTTGCGCGATGAGTTGTTCCTTAGATGGCAAGTCTCCTAGTAATTTGACATCAGGTTCTTTGAGTAGGCGACCTTCCAGGACACCACCACGAAGTTCTGTCTTCTTGGTAACTTTTTGGAATTCTTGGTATGCCTTAATTGCCGAGGAAAAATCATCTTTTACCAGCAAAAAGGCGGAAGAACCATTGAGCAATTCCGACAAAGGCTGCCATTTCTCATCACCTTCAATGGCAATGCCCATCAGGGTATTCTTCGTCACCTTACAAACAGTGCCACTAGGACGTAGCCGCCGCCGTAAGTCTGTGATTTCCGAAACTGTTAGCCCCTGATAGTCAATTACCAGTGCCAGAGTTGACTCACTCAAAGTTTCTTTGAGGTCAGCTACTATTTCTTTTTTATTTTCTAGTGTTCTACCCATTCCAATCTCACCTCCTTAAAATAATCTGGGAAGTGCCCTACTTGTACGTTTCTTTTAAACCTGAACCCAAACAGCAAACCCCGACTAATTTAGCCGGGGTTGAGTATTAAGACTCGTGATGCCATAGTTATCACGCCTTTAGGGGTGGTAATTTTGACAATTAGAGTTTTAACCTCGGCAGGGTATTTAAGCTATTAGCACCTGCTGTCTCCGGCTTTGCCTATTCGATTTTGTGATTAGTCATTTATCCTTTGTCTTTTGCTTTTACAAATGACTAATGACTAAAAATTAACCTACTTCGCTCAGTTTTAAATCTCGTAGGGCAGTGACATCAATTTTAATCGATGGCCCCATTGTGGCTGACACATAAAATGTCCGCCAATAACGACCTTTAGCTCCTGAAGGACGGTTACGGTCAATCGTCTCCTGCAATGCCTTCAGGTTGACTAACAAATCTTCAGGCGAGAAGGTTGTCTTACCAAACATAACATGAACAATACCAGTTCTGTCAGCTCGGAATTCTAATTTACCAGCTTTGAATTCTGCGATCGCACTTGCTATATCAAATGTTACGGTTCCACCTTTGGGCGATGGCATCAAACCACGGGGACCTAGCAACTTACCTAGCTTTGCCACCTGTGGCATTACATCTGGTGTAGCAATCAGCTTGTCAAAATCCATTCTACCTTTCTGGATTTCGTCAATCAGTTCTTCTGACCCGACTATATCAGCCCCAGCGTTGCTGGCTTCGTTTACCTTTTCGCCTCTAGCTATTACTGCCACCCGAACAATCTGTCCTGTACCTTTAGGCAGTGCTACCGTTGTCCGCAACTGTTGGTCTGTATATTTGGGGTCAATTCCCAACCGGATATGGGCTTCGGCAGCTTCAACAAATTTAGCTGTTGCTGTGTCTTTGAGAAGGGTTAAAGCTTCTAAAGGATGATAATCCTTATCTTCTACTTTTGCTTGCAGCGTCTGCAAACGACGCGATATTTTTGCCATTTTTTTCTCCTGGGGTAATTCCGAAGCCTCGCCTCTCCCCCGATAATTTTTTATTTGTCCTTTGTCCTTTGTCATCTGTCCTTTGTCATTTCCTATTTTTTTACTAATGACCAATGACTAATGACTAATGACCAATGACTAATCTTTGACTGTTATACCCATATTCTTAGCCGTTCCTGCCACAATCTTCATTGCCGCGTCGATGTCGTTGGCATTGAGGTCGGGGAGTTTCGTTTGGGCGATTTCTTGCAATTGGGCTTTAGTAATTGAACCAACCTTCTTTTTGTTGGGTTCATTCGAGCCTTTTTCAACTTTCGCCGCCTTCCGAATCAGCACTGATGCTGGTGGCGTTTTGAGTACAAATGTAAAACTCCGGTCTTCAAAAACCGAAATTTCTACAGGTATTACCATTCCAGCTTGGTCTGCTGTTTTGGCGTTGTACTCTTTGCAAAACATCATGATGTTAACACCATGTTGACCCAAGGCAGGCCCAACTGGTGGTGCTGGATTGGCTTTTCCAGCATTCAGGGCCAGTTTAATGACCGCCACTACTTTCTTCGCCATTTGTATTTAACTCTGTTTCTCTACCTGATTAAATTCCAATTCTACTGGTGTATCCCTGCCGAAAATTGAGAGCAAGGCTTTAAGTTTACTCCGTTCTGGAGACACTTCAATTACCTCGCCTTCAAAGTCTTTAAATGGACCAGAAAGCACCATTATCTTATCACCAGTAGCCATGTCAATTTTGACAACAGCTTCTTGTTCGCTGGTTTGTTTGAATATGCGTTCAACTTCTGAAGCACTCAGTGGTATGGGGTGGACATGACCGCGGCCCTTGCTGCTACCACGTTTTTGTTCTGAACCGACAAAGTTAATTACATGAGAGGTGTTTCGTACCACCTGCCAGGTATCATCATCCATCATCATCCGCACCAGCACATAGCCAGGAAAAACTTTTTCTTCTGTATGCTGGCGACTGCCATCTTTGCGGATTTTCACCGCTGGCGTTTGCGGAATTTCTACCTGGATAATTTTGTCAGCTACATCAAAAGTTTGAATGCGTTGCTCCAAGTTAGTCTTTACACGCTTTTCACAGCCTGAAGCTACTTGTACAGCATACCAGCGTGCTTCTTTTGACGCTGCTTCTGCTGTTTCTCCTGTTTCCTCCGACTGCAACGTGGAGTTGCGAGGTTCGTCTGTTGCAAAAGTCATCAGAACACCTGTTTTGCTGCCCAACCAAACAATCCATCGACCAAGTATATCAAAGATGCGGAGAGTGCCACCATTAATAACACAGCAGCGGATTCGCTCACTATCTGCTTCCGACTGGGCCAAACTACTTTGTCAAGTTCTTCTTTGGTTCCCTGTATGAAGTTGCCTAAGCTAAAACCATTTGTGTTTTCTGGCAATTCTGCTTCACTTTTTTTGGCCACGACCCTTTATCCCCCAGTTTCTTACTCAATTTTGGATTTTGGATTTTAGATTTACCATACACCTTAAGGCAAAGGTACTTAACTTCAGATTCTGGGTTGTGCATTTATTTTGATTTTTTGTCAACTCCTTCGGGTTCAGCAGTCACTCATGGGGGAAAACCCCTTAGCGAAGTGTTTCGTAGAGAAGACCGGGCTGCTTCACCAAAATCTAAAATTTAAAATCTAAAATTTGTTCTTCCAGTTTTGCAGTTTCGACTCTATTTTACTTAATTGAAAGCAAAACAACTGCAAATACAATAAGTTTACCCGA
Organism: Nostoc sp.; assembly: GCF_036917775.1. Lineage (GTDB taxonomy): Bacteria > Cyanobacteriota > Cyanobacteriia > Cyanobacteriales > Nostocaceae > Nostoc. The sequence continues at coordinate 104,073 of NZ_JBALEQ010000061.1, read as the reverse complement.
AATTATTATCACTAACTGCTAATATAGCAGTTGCGTAATTATTTCGGGCTTTATTTTTTGCTCTTGAGCGCGCCCTGGAGGACTTGAACCCCCGACATCAGGTTTTGGAGACCTGCGTTCTACCAACTGAACTAAGAGCGCACAAGCTGTTTTTATTCACTTATTGCGCCGAACTAAATTTTAGTTTAACGCAACACGCGATTTCTATCATACTTCAATTTCGTTGAGAAAACAAGTTAGCGGCAGATGCCGCTTGAGATTTCTCCCATAATAAAAGAAGCACGAATTACAAAGGGCGGTCAAACCGTTGCTTAATCCGGGTTGCCTTACCTACGCGATCGCGGAGATAATACAGTTTAGCACGGCGGACTTTACCGCGACGTAATACCTTGATGCTGTCAATCCGGGGAGAATGCAACAGAAATACGCGCTCAACGCCTACACCTTGAAAAACCTTACGGACTGTAATAGTTTCGTTGATGCCACCATTGCGTTTGGCAATCACTACTCCCTCGTAGGGTTGTACCCGGTATTTTTCGCCTTCTTTAATTTTCACTCCTACTTTTACGGTGTCGCCCACATAAATGTCGGGCAAATTTGATTTTAGCTGTTCCGCTTCAATGGAGCGGATAATCTCTTGAGCGCTCATAGTCTTTCTGTCTGTCTGCTTAAAAAAAACCCACGATCATCAATCATAAATCGATAATCCTATTTCAGTCTACTTCTACTTATTGGAGATTGATAATTTTACTGAGACAAGACTTGGTAGATCGAAGCTATATTGCAAAATGCCGTACCAAAGGTGTAAATCTATGAAATTTAGTGTCGTCATCAGTACCTATAATCGCTTGAACTTGCTGCAAAGAGCAATTGAGTCGGCTCGGAACCAAACCATTGAGTGTGAGGTGGTTGTTGCCGATGACTGTTCTTCTGATGATACCCAAACATATCTCAAAAGCTTAGGGGACAAGATTGTTTACCATCGGAATGAAGTGAACCTTGGTCATGCAGCAACGGTAAATGCTGGAGTTGCCAAAGCTAGCGGCGACTGGATTAAGTTTTTAGATGATGACGATTATTTAGCTCCCAACTGCATAGAAGAGATGGCTAAGGCGATCGCACTTCATCCCGATGCTGTAATCTGTTCTTGTGTGGCCGCTCAGGTGGATGGCAATGAAGTTGAACTTAGTCGTACCCCGCAAGTTGGCCCTGGTTTAGCTTTTTATATCCCCCAAGCCGATATTCATTACGGTATGCTCTTAGAGCTTGTACCCTTTGGCACACCTGTACAAGTGGCTTGCCGACGTGATGCTTTCCTGCAAACTGGTGGTTGGGACTCCACACTTGATGCTAACTGTGATGATATCGATTCGTGGATTAGGATTGCTCAGTTTGGAGATGCTATTTTCTTTAACCAGTGTCTTGCATACCGAACTATTTGGCCTGGTGCGTATAATCAAAAGTTTTCTTTATCTCGGCGGTTGGCGACAAATATTTTGATGAAAGAAAAAATTTATGCCTTGGTAAATGAGCAACATCGCTCAAAGATTCCCAGCTTTCAAGATATAAAAAATTACCTGAAACTCCATTGGATTTTAGTATCACTGAAGCAAAAAAACCTCAAGAGCTTTTTTTCAATGATAGATCCATCTATATTTTCTCCTAATTCTTGGAAGTTTTTGCTCACTGCTGCCTCATCACGTCGCTCTCAGGGAAATAATTCTGAAGTTCGTAAACTCGTATTGATTGAGTCGTAAGGGACTAGAAAAAATAAATTATTCAAAAGTATTTGTAAATTTGTAGCCTTAATAAGCCTTGTCTCTCAATGCTTTTCATTAAGGGGGGAGGAACACGAAAAAGTGAGATCATCGTGAAAAGAGGAGGGGAAGCAGGGGGAGTGAAGAGAAAATTTTAGTATTTTTATTACGATCCTTATAGCCTAATACGCTTCAGTTAAAGGCTACTGGCAAAAATTTTGGGTTTTCGAGATGCGATAAATCGCCGTCTATACAAGTGTTTTGGTTCTAAATACACTTACCGGAAATCCCTAGTTATGGTGTCCGGTAAAAGTGTATTCCCGCCATACTATGCTAAATCTGAGTGCTAGACAAAAACATTACCACCAACTACTAGATTTGTCGCTGTGAAATTATTCAAAGTAGCGATGGTGTCAAAATAATTATAATTAAGGACTTGAACCAGTGTATTTAAAGTATTTGATTGCACAAACTTTAGGTAGCCATCGCCGATGGGATTGCTACCAGTGTAGCCCACACTCTTAAGCAGGCCAGTAAGAACTAACTTATCCTGGCTGCGATCAAAGTCAGTGATTGTATCATTGGAATCGCTCAAGGCTTGGTAGACGAACTGGTCATAACCGCTCCCGCCAGTCAAGGTATCGCTACCTAAACCACCAATAAGGATGTCATTATCAGCACCACCGAGAAGGCTATCATTTCCAGCCCCACCGAGAAGGCTATCATTACCTAGACTACCAAGCAGGGTGTCGTTACCTTCACCACCCCGTAGTAGGTCGTTGCCACTCTTGCCATCAATGCGGTCATTTCCCCCTTGACCATTAATAACGTCTGCTGAGTTGTCAAAGCTATTGATATTGTTGTTTAGGTCATTAAGAAAGGTGACTGTATTTTTGTTGAAGATGGTGCTTTGAGTAGAATTAGCATTAAAGACATCAAAACTGTCACGAATTTTGGTTTGCCCATCAAACAGGATATTGCCCTGAGTTGATAGGTTGTCTAGGTTTTCTAAGGCAAAGTTTTGCAGGATAACTTTGTCATTAGCCACCCCTTCAAAAGTAACTTCCAGATTATTACCATTCTGGGTGAGTAGCATATTTCGGGCAGTTAATCCAGCACCTTGGAATTTCAGTGTATCTAATTCGCCAATGATTGCTGCTGATGGATTTGAGCCTTTACCTAACCCACCGAAATCGGTAATGGTATCAACACCGTCGCCTAAGTTGTAAACAAATTTATCCTTGCCACCGCCACCAGTTAGGATATCGTTGCCTTGATTACCTGCAATAATGTCGTTCCCAGCTTTAGCAGAAATTATGTCAACGTAGTTGTTGCCCACTAGATTATCAGCGCCACTAGTTCCTATCAAACCGTTGAACTCTAATGCACCAATATCAACTTTACCCTCAGATATTCTGTCAAATCCGATGCCACGCTGGTCAGTGATAATATTTACTGGAATCAGGGCATTGTTACCAGCGTTAATGGCGGGACTATCTTCATATAAGGCATGGTTAAGGGTTGTACCACCGTTATTTTGCAATGGGCTAAGTTTGGGATCTATTGGGTTGGTGCTGTTGCCAACGATACTGCTGCTAGAAAAACCCGCGCTACCAGTGTTATCACCAATCAGGTTATTGCCATCATCAATGAAATCGCCGGAAACGTCGGGGTTGATATCACCGCCATAAAGATTCCTGTTGTTGAAGTTGCCTGCAATGATGGTGTTCCCAACTTTAATAGTCCCGCCACCAGAAACACCTCCACCAGTGCCGCCCCCCCAGTTGTAAAGGTCTTCTGCGGTGTTATTAGTAATTGTGGTGCTGTTCAGATTGAGGATGCCTGAGCTATAGATGCCGCCACCGTCCCCTCCACTTGCCCTATTGCCAGAGACAGTACTGCTGGTGATGTTCAAGATACCTGAGTTAGATATGCCACCTCCAGAGAGTGCTGAATTACCAGAGATAGTACTATTACTCAAGCTGACACTGCCAGAGTTAAAGATGCCGCCACCGTAGGAGGGGAAAGGGTCAGGCCCATAACGATTCAGACCACTGGCGTAAGCCCCATTACCAGAGATAGTGCTTCCTATGATGCTGAGAGTACCTATGTTGAATATGCCACCACCGAAGGCTAAGGAGTAACTGACAGATGCACCATTTCCAGAGACAATGCTGTTAGTCAGGCTGAGGTTGCCTTTGTTAAATATGCCTCCGCCAAAGGATGACCCACTGTTATTAGAGACAGTGCTGTTAGTCAGGCTGAGAGTACCTTTGTTAAAAATTCCGCCTACCGTTCCCTTGTTGTCAGAGACGATGCTTCCTGTCAAGCTAAGGCTAGTATTGTTGTTAAGCAAAATACCGCCAAAGGCATCATTAGCATTAGCAATCTTCAAGCCATCAATGTTGGCATCTGTCCCGGTTCCTGATATCTCAAACACGCCAGAGGCATTATTTCCACTTACGGTGAGGTTTGCTGCCCCAGTCCCCAAAAGGGTAATATCATCGGTAATTATTAGTTTGCCGGTAGTGAGGGTGATGATATCTGGAGTGGCATCACTAAAAACTCCTGCAAAGGTAATAATATCTACCCCAGCAGTAGCATTAGCATTGAGGATAGCTTGCCGCAACGACCCATCTCCAGAATCGTTGGTATTAGTGACGACTAAATCATTGGCTGCGATCGCTACTGTGGCGGTATAATTCACATTATCGATTTGGTAAGCCGAATCTGCTGCCAAGCTGAGAGTCAGATTTTCCGCCGCTTCTGCCTGAATATCGTTGACAGGTTTCAGAGTGATATCTACATAGCTTTGCCCATTAGCAATCACGATACTGTTGCCGTTGACAGGTTTGCCACCCACGCTTAGGTTGTAGTCTGCAATACTCGCATTACCATTGGCAGAGAAGTTGACTGTTAATGCCCCACTGCTGTTACTACGCCTAACACGGTAAGTACCAGTATTCCCACTGTTTTCATCAGCAATGTTATCAGTGGCGATGATGCTGATGGTGGGGACGAGGGGATTGGGATTATCAGGTGGCGTAATTATACTAGGCTGGACTTCATAAGCACCAATATCAACGGCAACGTCGGATATCCTGTCAAATCCTGCGCTTCTTTGATCGGTAGTTACACCAGGAGGAACTAGAGAATTATTGCCAGCATTAAGAGCAGGGCTATTTACAAGTAAGGCGTGAGTAAAAGTTGCACCACCGTTATTTTGCAGCGAACCGAGTTTTGGGTCAATGGGAGTAGCGGTTGTGCCAATGAGAGTGCTGGTGGTAAAGCCAATACTACCAGTGGCATCGCCAATCAAGTTATTGCCAAAGTCAGTGACACTACCGGATATGTCAGGTTGTATATCATCGGCAAGGGACTTGTCAAAGTTGTCTGCAACGATGGTGTTACTTACTTTCATGGGGCTACCATAGCTGGCAACACCCCCACCATTACCAACACCATTGCTATCTGAGTCAGCTGTGTTGTTAGTAATCGTGGTGTTGATCAGAGTGAGTTTGTCGCCTGTGTAGCTGCCCGAATCAAAGATGCCACCGCCTTCGTCATTGGCTGTATTCCCTGAGATGGTGCTGTTAGTTAGGGTAGCTGAACCACCAAAATAAGTACCATCATCTGCGTTAACGACACCACCACCGTTATAGTTTGCCGTATTGCCAGAGACAGTACTTGCTATAAGGTTGAGAGTACCGCCTTGATTGTATATGCCGCCGCCATAGTTTGCCGTATTGCCAGAGACAGTACTTGCTGTGAGGTTGAGAGTACCGACGTTTGCATTAGAACCGTCATTATAGATGCCACCGCCTAAATCACCTGTATTGCCAAAGACACGACTTTCTCTAAGGCTGAGGATGCCACCGTTATAGATTCCGCCTTTGGTATTACCAGAAACGCTGCTTTCCGTGAGACTGAGGATGCCGTTATTAGAGATGCCGCTTTCCTGTGTATTGCCAGTAACACTGCTTCTTGTCAGGTTGAGGATGGAATTTGAATTGACTTGAATACCGCCGCTAGCGATCGCCAAACCATCAATACTAACACCTGTTGCTAGTCCCGATATCTCGAAGACTCTAGAAGTATTATTTCCACTCACCGTAAGCTTGGATACGCCAGTTCCCAGGATAGTAACATCATCGGTAATGGTCAGTTTTCCAGAGGTGAGGGTTATTACATCTGGGGTAGCATCAGTAAAGATTTTCCCAAAGGCGATCGTATCATCCCCAGCAGTAGCATTAGCTAAGTTAATAGCCTCTCGTAAGGTAGTGACATGATTATTCGGATTGCCATCATCTGCATCCCCGGTACTATTTACTGTAAAGGTTGCCATTTTTTTACTTCAAGCTAAGGTTTAAGGTTATGAAGTCAACTCAAACTGACTGAAGCCTTGTCATTACGAGTTTTTACACAAGTAATAATAGTAATAGGGAATTATTTTTTACTATTAATTTCTTTCTTATCGTCACGCAAGTTGCTGCTTTTGTAAAGCGATAAAAGTATAGGGACTGAAATAGCAGATTCAGTCTTCGGAATTTTGGAGTTTTACCCCGATTTATCGAGCCGTTACTGAATAAGTCTTTAAGCTAAGTAACTCGTTAGAAGCGCTCTTAGTCAGTGGCAAGTGGTCAATTTTATGCACTACTAACTACTCTAATTATGTTTATTTACACTCAGTTACTTAACTTGATTTTTTATACATATCTCAAAGACTATGCGAATTATACATATTTTGAACCACGTTCAAGAAATAGGTAACGGTATTGTGAATGTGGCAGTGGATCTGGCTTGTTTACAGGCAAAATCTGGTTATGAGGTAGCAGTTATTTCTGCTGGTGGTGAATATGAGAAATTACTAAATATCAGTGGTGTCAAACACTACCAACTAAACCAAACTAGAAAACCGATTAGTATTGTCAAAGCGGCTGTGCGTTACCGGGCGATCGCAGCAGAATTTCAGCCGGATATCGTTCATGCTCACATGATGACAGGTGTAATTTTAGCACGTATTTTTCAAGGAAATAAATATACTTTAGTTTCCACAGTCCACAACGAATTTCAGCGTTCCAGTCTGCTGATGGGGTTAGCTGATAGAGTAATTGCTGTCAGCAAGGCGGTGCGAGATTCTATGGCAAAACGCGGTATCCCAGAAAACAAGTTGCGCGTAGTATGCAATGGAACTTTGGGCAGCCCCCGCACCCGACAAATCCAAGATTATCAACCTTTAGAGTTACAACGTCCAGCGATCGCTACTGTAGCGGGAATGTATCAACGCAAAGGTATCGCTGAGTTAATCGCTGCCTTTGAAAAAATTGCCCCAGATTTTCCCCAAGCGCATCTTTATTTGGTAGGAAATGGCCCTGACAAACAGCTATTTGAGGCACAAGCACAAGCAACTTCTGTAAAAGAACGGATTCATTTTGAAGGCTTCCAGCCGCAACCTCAACGCTACTTGATATCTTGTGACATATTTGTGTTGGCTTCTCATCGCGATCCTTGCCCTCTAGTACTTTCGGAAGCTAGGGAAGCTGGAACTGCGATCGTTGGTACTCAAGTAGATGGGATTCCTGAAGCTTTGGATAATGGACAAGCAGGTCTTTTAGTGCCAGCAAAAGATAGTAATGCTTTAGCTGGGGTTTTAGTGCAATTACTGAGTAATGCCGATATGCTGCATGAGTGGAAGAATCGGGCAAATCAAAACCTACAGTGGTTAAGTGTTGCCCGCGTTCATCAGGAAACACTGGCAGTGTATCGTGAGTTAATTACAAAGTAAGGGGAATTGGGAATGGGGAATTAAGAATTGATTATTCCTCTTGTCGCCTCATGCCCAACTCCCAGTCATAGAGAATTATAGAAAGTGTTAATAGTGTAGCGATCGCTTTAATTTTAAAGCTACACCTAAAGCACCAAGGGCCACTACACCCAAAACGTTAGTTGATTCTGGAATGGCAGTGTAATAAGATGCGACTCTAATAGGCCCATCTTTATCTGTTTGCTCTGCTGGTATTGCTGGAATGATTCCACCACCGGGTGTTAAATCAGGTTTGGTAACAAATCGATTGAAAAATACGGTTCCGTCTGGAATTACACCACCACTGTAAGTAAGAAGGCTGCCTTCGACAGTAATGTTTGTAAATATATCCTTGAGTTCAGGAATACTAGAGAAACCAATTTTTCCATCTCCATCAACATCTCCCCACTCCACCAGCTCATTATCAAATGATGGAGTAGAATCTGGATTACTATAAGACAGCGTTTTTAAGTCAAATACCAAGCTTCCTATATTGTTTCCAGTGCCATTTAGCAAGTTGTTAGCTCGATCTGGGACACCATATTCTATTATTTGTCCTGGTAAAATAGCTGGCCCAAGGGTTCTTGGGGCTCTCGTGTTGAATATATCTTCATTCACACTCGTTACAATGGGTTCTACCAAAATAACGGCTCTCGCTGGTGTCAAAGACAAAAAACTAATTCCTGCTGCTCCTAGAAGAGACAAGGCTAATTTGGTTACGGTTGTAGTCATATTTCTGTCCTCTTCATATTGATTGAGAGAATGCTATATTGCATGAGTTAAATCAAACAGCAAAACCTCACTTTTGAAACGCTATCTATTTGCTAGATAAATAGTGGTTAGTGTGTGTCTGCTCAGTGAGTTTACATATACTCGTATGTTGATTTATAAAGCAATTCTTGTAATGCTTTATCACAATAACTAGTAATTTCACGCAATCTTTATCAAAAATCTAAATTAGAACTTATTGGTTGACAAATTAAACAATATATGTGTGCAAAAAAGCTTTGATGCGATCTGCCAACGAAAAAACTTGTTGGTAGATCGCGTTAACGTAAATTTCAGTTTCTAGGGTGTTAAAAAATTTAATCCCTATCCGTGATGGAAATGAGTTTTTTCGTAAATCCACGTAACCGGATTAACACTGGCTTTGTCCAATTCCCACCAAGCAAATCGTGCAGTAGGATATAAAAACAGGGGATGATAAATAATGTCAGCATCGTTGCGATCGCCATCCCAAAGAAAACTACAATTCCTAAAGGTTGCAAAAACTCAGAACCTTCGCCAATACCTAATGCTAAAGGGAACAATCCCAAGATAGTGGTGACTGTGGTCATGATAATTGGGCGCAAGCGTTGAGGAGCAGCTTTCATGATCGCAATTTGGCGAGTACAACCAATTTCATCCCGAATTTGGTTCGCCAGTTCTACCATGAGAATCCCTGCGTTCACCACAATTCCCACCAGCAGCACGACACCAACGATTACAGTTGCACCGATTGCAGTTTGGGTAATGTAAAGTCCAAAAATTCCCCCAGCTAACGCCAGTGGTACGGTGAACATAATTACCAATGGGTCAATTAGCGAATTGTATTGCACCGCCATAACGACAAAGATTAAGAACGTCGCCAAAGCCCCCAAAGTTTTTAAAGCATCCTGAAGTTGCTGATTAGTTTCTTGGGCAGAACTAGGGACAATTGAAACGCCATCAGGTAAGTCTACATCCTTGAGTACCTCGTTTACTTCTGCGATCGCTTCACCAAGACTAGCTCCCTCGCTGAGATTGCCTGCCACAATAAAAGCTTGGCGCTGATTAATCCGTTGCACTTCACCAGGCGCTTGTCCTTCTTGAATGTTTGCAACATCTGAAAGGCGGATTAATTGATTGTTTTCTGTAAATAGCGGTAATTGCTCTAGCTGAGAAGGACGCGCAATTGCTTCTTTATTTAGCTGTACCCGCACATCAACTAAACGATTACCGCGTTGAATTTGCGTCGGAACTGAACCTTCGATTGCTGTTTGAACTGTTGCACCAATTTGCCCGGCGCTCAACCCTAAAGCCGAAACCCTTTCCCAGTCAGGGCGAATTTGGATTTCGGGTTGTCGGGGGTCAGCATCTGGTCGGAATGTTGCTAATTTTGCTCTTTCTTGCAAAGCTTGCAGTACCTGAGCGCCTGCTTGGGTTAAGTTTTCTTCATTCTCACCTTGCAGAATCACGTCAACTTCTGATCCTTGCACTGGAGAATTACTCAAGATTAAACCCCGCACCTGACCAGGATTGAGGCGCAGTAGAATTCCTGCTAAGTTGAGTTTGTTAAATTCCTGAGTTACTTTTTTGACGAAAGCTTCGACATCTGTACCTGGTTTAAGATTGATGGTGCTACTGGCACGTAAAGGATTCTCTGTAGTATTGCTGCCAAATAAATTACCACCCACCGTTGTGAAAGCAGACTCGGTTTCTGGTTGTTTGAGCAAAATGTCATCAACAATTTGCATAACTTTCTCAGAAGTTGCTAAAGGTGTACCGGGCGGAAACTGCGCTCTTAAGTTAGCTTGACCAGTACTGATGCGAGGTAAAATCTCTTGGGGAATTTGACCAAACATAAAGAAGCTACTGCCGCCTAAAATTAGCAAAGCAGCAGTGACTACAAGGAGACGATAGCGTAAAACTTTGGTTAAAAAGTTTCCGTATCCCCGCGTCGCATCTTCAAATCGGTGATTAAATTGTCTAAGCAGCCAAAATTCGCTGATTCTACTAGACCAGCGAATTCCCAAGAGTCGAGAAGACAGCATCGGCACTATTGTGATAGCGACGACAAGGGATGCTGCGACTGCGAAGCTAATTGTCAGAATCAGTTCATTAAATAGCAGTGCAATAAAGCCGCCAATTAAGAGGAATGGCACTACAGAAACTAAGTTGGCACCTGTAGCAGCCACTAAAGCAGATTCTACTTCTTGGGAAGCTGCGATCGCACTATCAATAAAGAATTTAGAGTTTCTCCCCTTCCCCTCTGCTCCTCTGCTCCCCTGCTCCCCTGCCTCCATCTCTCTCTGATTGGGAGTCATCCCTGTTTTTTCGGAAATGTTCTCCAAGATCACAACCGATGTATCAATTGCTTGACCAACTCCTAATGTCAGACCTGCCAAACTAAAAACATTCAAGGTTAAACCAAATATTCTCATTAAAGCGATCGCTGCCAGAGTACACAGAGGAATCGTCAAACTGATAATAAATGTTTGCCTGAACGATCCCAAAAATAACAATACTGCTGCTGCTGCTAGCAATGCCCCAGAAATCCCCGAAAAGATGACATCATTTAAAGAATTGCGGATGAAGACAGATTCATCTGTGGTGGGACTCAAAGTCATGTCTGCTGGAATTAAACCCGATTGTCGTAATTGTTCAATTCGCCGCTTAACAGCATCTACAACTGTGATTGTGTTGGCTTCAGGCTGCTTTTGAATTGAAAATTTCACCGCAGGCTGACGGTTGAGGTAAACAAATACTCGTTGTTCTTCTGTATCGTCAATTACCTCTGCAAAGTCTCGCAAGTAGACACGGCGAGAAGGTGTAGGTGTAGTAGTGGGAGTGGTAGTAGTATTATTGCTATTAGTGGTATTAGCACTAGCAGAAGAAGAGGAAACTTCCAAAGAAAGGTTTTCAATTTCCTTGGCATTTTGGAAACGTCCGACAGTCCGAGTTAATGGCTCGGAATTTTGCCCCAGAATCCGACCACCAGAAGTATCTTGGTTACGGGCTGTTAATTCATCTAAGACATCATTTAACCCTACACCCAAAGCTTGCAATCGGTTTAAGTCAACAAGTACTCGTACTTCTTCTTCTGCACCACCAGATACATCAACTGAGGCGACTCCTGGCACGACACTGAGTTCACGCGTTAACTCTTCATCAGCAAATACGCGTAAATCTTTACCTTGTAACGAAGCAGATGTCAATGCCAATTCATAAACTGGCAATTGGGAAGGATCGACTTTAAATAAGCGCGGCTCCTCTATTGTATCGGGCAGTTGTCCTCGACCTCGGTTAAAAGCAGCAGTAGCATCGTTTAGGGCTTGGTCAATATTGCCCCCTGGTTGGAAATATAAATCGAGGCTCACTTGTCCTTCACGGGTGCGGGAAAAAACCTGTACTACATTCTCGGTTGCCCGTAAAGCTTCTTCTAAAGGTCTGGTGATTTCGTCTACTGCTACTTCTGGTGAAATACCAGGGGCTTCTAGCCGAACCCCTATTCGCGGATAGGTAATAGCCGGTAGCAGATCGACTTGGATCGTTGTGAGAAAAAATACCCCAATGACAATTACTGCCACGGTGAGCATGAGTGTGCCAATGTGTTGGCGGATGGCGATCGCACTAAGGCTAAATCCGCCATTGCCATTATTATTTGCCTGTTGCATGATACTAAGTGATAAGGTCTGGTTACTGAGTGCTTTTTTTGCTAATTATGGTGGCTATTGCTCACCCTACTATTGCTTTTCTGAAAGAATTGAAAGACTTACAGTTTCACCTTCTTTTAACGGCTTACCACTACGAACAACATAGCGCTCTCCAGGTTGCAAACCGGATAAAATTTCCACTCTCCCATCAGCCTTTTTTCCAAACATTACGGCTCGTGTTGTTACCTTCGTTTTGCCTTCTATGTCTTTGACCACAAATAGCGTCCCAGCAGGGTTTTCTGCCCCGGCGGTATTAGCTGCGTTGTCCGGGGGAGATGACTTACCTGTACTCTTGGAGTTGTTACTCCCTGCTTGTTTCTGAATAGCTGTTTGCGGTACGATTACGCGCTGTTGAGTCTGGTTTTCAAAGTTGACTCGCGCCAGTAATCCACTGCCAATCTTGCCTTGAGTGTTGGGAATCACTACCTCTACAGGTATCAAGCGAGCAGTAGCATCCGCAGCTGGAGAAATCCGCGTAACTCTCCCAATTAATGTTTCCTTGGGAAAGGCATCTAAGCGCACTTGTACAGACTGTCCAACCTGAATTTGCGCCAGTTCTAATTCAGAAACTTGCACAACGACTTTGACACGGTTAAAATCGCCAATTTTTACGACTTCATTACCTGCTTGCAGAAGATTGCCTGGTTCTGTCACCTTTTCTGTAACTATGCCAGTGATGGGTGATGTCAGCCGAGCGTAAGACCTGCGTTCTTTAGTTTGGGCAACCAATGCCTGTTGGGCCAATACTCTACCTTCGGCGGCAGCAACGGCTTGCTGTTCTGTACGGACTTGCTCTTGGGCTGCCCGCAGTGCCTGGGCTGCTGTTTTGGCCTGGGTACGTGCTTGTTGGGCAGTTTGTTCAGCGATCGCTCCGGCTTTAAACAACCTCTGTTGCCGTTCTGAATCTGCCTGAGCTTGTACCACTTCTAGCCGCGCCCGTTCAACGTCAGCACGGGCATTGCTTACCTGATTGTTTGTCCTAGCTACTTCTGATTTCAGGGCTGCTAGTTCTGCTTCTGCTTGCTTTAATTCAGTCGAAAGTATGGCATCATCTAACTGCCCGACGTTTTGCCCAAGCTTTACTCTATCACCCACATCAAGATTCAAAGCCAACAAGCGGGCTTCTACCTGCGATCGCAGTGATACGATGCGGAAGGGTGTTGTATTACCTGTATATTCTGGTTGTTTTTCGAGCAAGTCAGTTCGAGCGATCGCCACGTCTACAGGTGTTACCCGACTACGTTCTTTATTACCAGGACTCTGAGATTGTGCATCTGCTGATTCTTTGGGCGACGAACCGCAACTCGCCGTCATCAATCCTATAGCTACAAAACAGGAAATTAATAAACTTCTTACAGAAGTGGAGGAAAAAAAGGAATTTTCGCCTTTAGCTTTGCCACCTGTTGCACAAGTACTGTTTGCAAGAAGTCTACTTTTGAAATCTGCGGTCGCTACCTCAGTTTTCACAACTGAATCTAACTGGATAATTATTAGTTGATTAGCGACTACGGGATCTTTCATTTTCACCTGTTTGTGCGGCTTATTTTTTTCCAAAATCATCTGTTTTTCTCCTATTGGGGAGCTTTTGGGGTTAAACAGCCGTGTTTTACCAAGTAATTTTGAGAGATATCATTAACAAAAAACGGCGAGAATGAAGAATAAGCTGTATGACAGTAATTTTTGAATCAAAAACTACTGTTTTCCCACAAAAGTCCAAAACTTCTCACCGTTCTACTTCTTACGCAGAGGTAGATAATCTTCTTGCAGTTAACAAATTATAAACTTTAGTATAAATATTTGTCATTTTTCTGGAATCTACCCAGAGGATAAACCTGGCTTTTTCCAAAGATATGAAGCTTTTTTGCTGATTATCATAATTTGGGCAGTATTACAATAATTACCCTTGTTTTTACTTACTCAATTTATTCTACTATAACTAGCGGGTATTACGGGTATTTAATATTTTATTAAGAATATTAAAGATTTATTGCTTAATTATGCCTATAATGTAGTGGAAAACACTATTTCTTCTTACCACCCTTGCGTAATATGGCAAGAAATAGAGCGACAAGTACCATAACCAATACGGTTCGGTTAAAGGGGAAAGGGAAAAGGGGAAAGGTTTTGAATACATCCTTTACCCTTTACCCCTTACCCCTTACCCTTTCCCCAGACCACAAGGAAAGTGAAAAATGCTTATCCGAACCGTATTGCTATAGCAACAACAGGTAAGAATGAACTTTTTTACCAAAAATATATTTGTATTAGGTGAGGAAAGTAAGGCGTGACATCTCTGTTTAAAACTGCACAAACCACTGATGAATCCCAGATTTCCGAATTTTTCCAGGAATCAACAGGTAAATGGCGATCGCAACGACGCTACTACACCCTACCGAAGGGAGAAACTAAGGAGATCGAGAGTATAGTTACGATCAATTTTTTAGAGCAGGGCTGTGATGAATTACAAAACCTAGCTCAGATGCACGATTTACCTGATACAAAAAGTTTAATCTGTGGTGCAGCAGTTGTCTGGGAAAGTACGGATGTGCTGACGACAAAGAAAGAATCGCAAGGTTCAACAATATTTGGAGTGATGGGAAATACCTTGTATCGCGATCGCGGTTTTGCCATATCCAAACCAGTTACCGCCCAGTATTATTTCTCCAACCCGAAAACAATGTGTTTGCGAACTGAATACAACGGTTCAGTGTTTGAAGAAGAGTTAAAGCTAATTGGCAGTAAATACCGCACCAGACAGACTATTATCTCTCGTGCTGGTGAACAGTTGATGATTGGTCAATATTTAGAAAATAGAATAGAGAGTTAGTTTATCGGGTGTGGCTGGCTATAGTCTCACCCCTTTTGGAACTACCTAGCACCTAGCTATCAAATTGCAATATAACTTTTTATAACAGTTTTTCAAACTTTCCCCCAGAAAGTTAGTCGCTATGTAAAAATGGGAAGTGAAATGAGAATTAATTCGGCGACAGTGTTTGATTTTAGTATTGACAGGCTTTTCCCTTTTGGTATTACAGACTTCTCTCCGAAATCTAAATCTCTACAAACTTATGATTTTGGAGACATTTAATGTCAATTTACGTTGGTAACCTCTCCTATGAAGTTACACAAGATGCGTTGAGTACTGTTTTTGCAGAATATGGTTCTGTAAAGCGTGTTCAACTACCTACTGACCGTGAAACAGGCCGTTTACGCGGTTTTGCTTTCGTGGAAATGAGTTCAGAAGACGAAGAAGCCAAAGCCATTGAATCCCTTGATGGTGCTGAATGGATGGGTCGTGACCTTAAAGTGAATAAGGCCAAGCCCAGAGAAGACAGAGGTGGCGGTGGTTCTTTCGGTGGTAATCGTGGCGGTGGTGGCGGTGGCTACAACCGTGGTGGTGGCGGTGGTGGTCGCTACTAAACTCAGGCGAAAACCATTTAGTTTTATCTAAAAAAGGCTCAGGCAGAAATGCTTGAGTCTTTTTTATTCCGGTTCAGTTAGCCATAAAAACCTTAACTTGGTAGGTTAGGTTTCACTTCTTTCAACCCAACCTATTGCTGAAGTTAATTATACCTTTGATAAGACGGCTTGCGATCGCCCAATAAAACCAGGTTATCAGACTGTCTCACCGTTTGCGGTTTGTGGCATTGACTCAATTAAAAACTTTTCAGTCATTCTGCTAAATCAACCGATTTCTCATATCTTTAGGTGAGAGTACTGGAATCGGCGAACCTGTGAATCCATTTACATCACGAGTAACGATCGCCTCCAACCCCAACTTGATCGCAGATGCTACCTGCACCGCATCTTCAAAATCAGTCAACCCTAGTGCGATCGCCTGTTCCAGTACCCCGCGATCCACCGCACAAATTTCCATCAATGCCAACAATTGAGTCACTGCGGCAATCGCAACTTCAGCACTCTTAGTCTGTCGTCCAACTAAATAATGCACATCCGTAACCGTTGTGGCCGACATAAACCCTTCAACTTGTCCCGATTCAACCGTCTCCAGCAAAAAAGCAGCATCCGCCACAAAAGGTTCACGCGCTAGCAAAGCATCTAGCAGAACGTTCGTATCAAATAAAACTCGCATTACAGATACTTTTGCACCAACCGCTCATCTAGCATGGCTTTTACTTCTTCATCTGTAGGTGCCAGAGTGTCAGTCTTGGCAATACCGATTAAACTTGCAGCTAAACCCTTTGGCTTTGACGTTGGCTGAAGTTTTGGTTGGAGCGATCGCACTAATGTATTGATTAACTGCCGACGATCCTCGGCAGATAATCTCAGTGCTTGATCTTCAAGTTCACGTAACGTCATGGCAATAACTTTTAACAGATAGCGTTGAGTTATCAGAATAAGTAGGAAATACCTCTGTCTCAAATTTTAGCGGTTTGTGCTTCCCAATATCGTGACAATTTTCCTCAAAGGCTTTTAGCTACCCCCTTTTCTAGATAACATTCACGCTTGGGAATTATGCAGAGTTTCTCAGTTTAAGTACCTCTTTATGGGGTATTCTCAGAATTTTTCTGCATAAGATTAATAATGAGTTGCCGACTTGCGATGATGCACGGCTGTGATGCCATCATTATCTAACAATTTGCCATTCTCGACCGTGGCATAAACTAGCCAATGGTCGCCAGATTCCATCCGGTTTTGTACAGAACATTCCAGATATGCCAAGGCATCTGTAAGTATGGGAGAACCGTTTTCAGCTTCTTGGGCGGCGACATCGGCAAATCGGTCTTGTCCAGGGCCAAAGGGTTTGAGGAAGTGCTTCATCAACCCCAAATGATTCCCTTCTTTAAGAATATTGAGGACAAATTTATTTCCTGTATGCGTCAGTGTTTCTACTGCCCGTTCTTTAGCAACGGCTATGGTTAAACCAGGGGGATTAAAGCTAGCTTGAGCTACCCAAGAGGCTAACATGGCACTGGAGCGATCGCCTTCTTTCGCAGTCAAAACGCACAGAGAACCAACTATACGCCCAACTGCTTGTTCTACAGTAGTAGCAGGTTGACTTGGCGATCGCACTTTTCTAGCTTTCTTCAGTGCTTGGGCAAAGTCGGTTCCGGCTTCTTCACACAATTGTAAGGTGGCATCGTCGGGTTTAAATTTCACGCGGATGGTATCAAAACCAAACCGATAACCAGCATCTTTTAATTTCCCTTCAATTAAATCAACTGCTTCCCCACTCCAGCCAAAGGAACCAAAAACACCAGCGAGTTTATTATTAGTCGCGGTGGATAGTACAATCCCTAAAGCTGTTTGCACAGGTGTCGGTGCATGACCGCCGAGAGTTGGAGAACCCATGATGAAACCACCGGCTTTTTCTACAGCCGCCCGAATTTCTTCTGGTTCAGTAAATTCGCAGTTAATCGATTCTACAGCGACACCGGCTTTGGTGATGCCACGAGCGATCGCTTGAGCTAAAGTTGCTGTATTTCCATAAGCTGACGCATAAATTAACGCCACTGTCAAGTCAGCAGATGTTTGCTGTTGACTCCATTCTCGATAAGATTTAGTCAGGTCGATTAAGCCATAGCGTACCAAAGGCCCGTGTCCATTGGCATACATTCGCACGGGAAAATCAGCAAGTTTATCCAGCGCTGTTTCTACTTGACGGGCATGGGGAGCCATGAGGCAATCAAAATAATAGCGCCGATCTTCGTTATATATTTCCCAGCCTTCATCAAATACCTGATCTCCACAAACGTGCGCCCCAAATAACTTATCTGTGTAGAGAATTTCTGTTTGCGGATCGTAGGTGCAGAGTTGATCTGCATAGCGGGGATTAGGGGTGGGGATAAATTGTAAATTATGCCCATTACCCAAATCTAGGGTTTCTTCGCCCCGCATAACCAGAATTTGCAAATCTGGATTTTCCAGTGCTGCACGTAAATTTATCGCTCCGGGATTAGAACAAACAAAGGTGATTTGTGGAGCAATTGCTAACAAAGCTTTTAAAGTTGCAGCCCGGTTAGGGTTAACGTGTCCCAAAATTACATAATCTAAATCTTCGAGATGGAAACGCTGCTGTAAGGCTTCTAAATAAATTTCTGTAAACGTTTCCCCTGGAGGGTCAATGATGGCATTTTTATCGCTTTCAATTAAATAAGAATTAGCAGTTGTACCCTTGGCAAGGGCATATTCAATTTCAAATCTGAGCCTTGACCAACTGCGCGATCGCAGTATTCTTGTATCTGTAGCTATGGGATAAACTTGAACATCACGAGGTTTATTTTTTGACATGGCTTTATTGGGCATTGGGCATTGGGCATGGGGCATGGGGCATTGGGCATTGGTTATTAATTATTCTCTCTGCTCCTCTGCTCCCCGGCTCCCCTTATTAATAGTGATTTCCGACTTTGCGGTGATGCACAGCAGTTAAAGCATCGGGTTTAGAAACTCGTCCGGCGTAGACGGTGCTGTATACTGCCCAATGGTCGCCGCAATCCATTCTACTGACGACTTCGCACTCCATGTAGGCGAGGGCATCGTTGAGGATGGGCGCACCATTTTCGGCTGGCTGGGTTCTTACTCCTTCAAAGCGATCGGCACCAGGGGCGAACCGTTTCAAAAAGTGCTTCATTAGTGGTTGGAAATTGCCTTCTTCTAAAACGTTGAGAACAAAGCGATCGCCTACCTGCATGAGTGATTCAATTGCCCGATCTTTGGCGACTGCAATGGAAAATCCCAAGGGTTTGAAGCTGGCTTGATTCACCCACGAGGCTAACATGGCACTGGATACATCACCTTTTTTGGCAGTAATAATATACAGTCCGCCACTGAGTCTACCCAGTGCTTTATCTAAGTCAGCACCCAGAGATTTCATCGCTTTGATGCTGCGATCGCGTGTTACCCATTGAGCTAAGTCTGTACCCGCTTCTTCACAAAGCTTGTAGGTATTTTCTGTAGGGGCTTCTTTAATCCGAATTGCTGGAAAAACTGTTGTCAAACCCAAATTGCGGAATTTACTCACTAAAGGATCTATCGGCTCATCATCGCCACCGCCACTTTCAAACACACCGATAGCTTGCTTTTCTTTGGCAGATCCTAAAACTGTGCTGAGTGCAGATTGGATGCTCGCAGCGCCAGAAGCCGGAGGTAGACCAACAATTAGCCCTGCACAACGACTAACCAGTTCCCGCAGTTCTTGTAAATCGACTTCAGATCCCAAATCGACAATTTCCACGGCAACACCAGTTTTACCGATGCCGTTGGCAATTGCTTGCGCGAGGCGATCGCTATATCCGTATTCGGAAACGTAAAATATTCCAACTACTGTTTCTGGCTTGGCTTGGGTTTGACTCCAAGTGCGGTAACGTCCAACGAGTTCCTCAACATTGTGAGATAATAATGGGCCGTGTCCTGTGGCAATCATATCGATGGTTTTAAGTTCTGCCATGCGTTTCAGCGCAGATAAAACTGACCGGGCATTTGGCCCCATCAAGCAATCGTAGTAGTAATGAAAGTCTTCTTCGATCGCTGCCAAGTCTTCATCAAAGGTGCTATCTGAGCAATAGTGCAGCCCAAAAGCGTCGCAGGTAAAGAGAGTTTTGGTTTTGTGATCGAAGCTGAAAATAGTATCCGGCCAATGTAAATTTGGAGCAATCACGAATTCAAATTCATGACCATTGCCCAAATCCAAGCGATCGCCATTTTTCACAATCCGCCGCTTGAATGGCTGATGTACGAAATCCTCAAGAAACTGAATCGCCACCTTAGAACCAACAACGGTAATTTCTGGAGCCATAAGCAACAAATCTTTAACCAAGCCGCTATGGTCTGGCTCTGTATGGCTGATAATCAAATAATCAATATTTGTTGGGTTGATTAGTCCGGTGAGCGTATCAAAATATAGTTGACGAAACTTTTCGTGGGAGGTATCAACTAAAGCAGTCTGCTCCCCACGGATGAGAAACGAGTTATAAGTAGTGCCGTTTTGCAAACCAAACTCAATATCGAAGCGATCACGATCCCAGTCTAAAGAGCGAATTGCCGTCGTCTCTTGAGCGATTTCCACCTGCTGTATGGTGAGGCGTTTTTCAGTTTTTTCGGTGAGCGCTACCATAACTCCCTCCTTAACACAATGAGTATTTGTTCCTCTTATTTTATTGTGACACGTGATGAATGTTAATTTTTATTAAAAAATCTATGGCTGACTTAAAAAAGTTAAAAGTGTGAAACAGCAGAGGTACAGAGAAGCCAGTGCGTTGGGCGGGTTCCCCGACTTGTTCGCGCAGCGTCTCCGACAGGAGAAGCAACTGGCGCGACACAGAGAGGAAATTTGGCTAGCGTTGGAAATTGGCAACTCTCGGCTACATTGGGCGTTGTTTATTAGCGAGACGCTTTACTCAGTGTGGGATACTGACTATATTCCTGAGTCTGTTATACAACAGTTGACTGAATGTCAAACCCTGAATGATTTACTAGAAAAAATTTTTCCCGAATTTCAATCTCTAACAAACACTCTCCCCCTCTGCCCTCTTTTCGTCGCCTCCGTAGTTCCCAGTCAAACTGCTATTTGGCAAACTTACCCAAATACTCATGTTATTACATTAAACCAAATACCGCTAAAAGGTGTTTATTCCACACTAGGAATTGACCGCGCTTTAGCTTTGTGGGGAGCGGGGAAAACTTGGGGTTTTCCAATGTTGGTGATTGATACTGGGACAGCGCTAACTTTTACGGCTGCGGATGCTAATGAGTGTCTAGTTGGAGGTGCAATTTTGCCGGGATTAGGTTTACAATTTGCAACTCTCGGTCAACAAACAGGACAATTACCATTAGTAGAAATGCAAAATTTTCCATCTCTACCACCACGTTTTGCCATCAACACTATAGAAGCTATTCAGAGTGGAGTAGTTTATACAATATTAGCTGGAATTAAAGACTTTATTGAGGCATGGTTGCAATTATTTCCTGATGGCAAAATTGCGATTAAAGGCGGCGATCGCACTTTATTGCTAAACTATCTAAAAGCTTTATATCCTGAAATTACAGCACACTTGCTTGTAGAACCCAATTTAATTTTTTGGGGAATGCAGGAAATAGTAATGGAGAATAAAGAATAGGAATCTGATTTTTCACGGCAAAGAGACAATCCAAAATCCAAAGCCTAGATAGCATAGAATTAAAAGAGAAGTTTAACCCTAAAGAAACTATGCCCAAAATTTCACAACTAGATGTAATTATGCAGCACTTAGATGCCCTTTCTTCAGCAGAATTGCTAGTAGTTAGGGCAAAAATTGATGCCTTGATTGAGAGACAATCGTTGCCATTGGGTAAAGTTCTACCACCTTTGTTTCCTTGGCGTAACGTTCGGAACACTGAAAATATTGCATATCGTGGGAGTTTTAGTAGATTTACATTCATTCGTAATGATAATAACGACGTAGACATCCTTGCTACACTTACAACCATAAATACACTCGGAACAAATGCAACAAATCTCTTGCCAACCTGGTTACGAGAATCAAGGCAAAATCAACTTGCCCAATTTTCTGAATCGGAAGCAAAAGTGGATGATACCTTAAAAAAAGTAATAGGATTGGTTGACGAATGGATAGCTGATGAATCGGGATATGATGAACAAACGTACCCACAGATTGAGACAGGCTTGAATCAGAATCAGATGCCAGTGTAAAAACGCAGATGAGTAGAGCCGTATTGCTAGACACTCATCCTTTGAGTCAAGTAACGCATCCAAAAGTAAACCCACTAGTAAAACAGTGGTTGCAATCGTTAGGGAAAACTGAAACTGTTATACGTGTGCCAGAAATAGCCGATTATGAACTTCGGCGTGAACTATTGAGACAAGGAAAACAAAATAGTATAGATCGCCTCAACAAACTTAGCCAAATTTGTCTCATACCACTGACTCCCGAAACGATGCGAAAAGCAGCCGAATTATGGGCATGGGTAAGAAACCAGGGAAAGCCTACTGCAAGCAATGAAAGTTTGGATGGTGATGTAATTCTTGCTGCTCAAGCAATTCTCCAATTGAAGAGTTTTGATCAAGTCATAGTTGTAACAACAAACTTGAAACACATATCACGGTTTGAGAGCGAAGGAATATGTGTAGTGGATTGGCAACAAACTCTTAATGAACTAGTTTAATTCGTTTAAATTATGACTTTTTAAAATATCTTCAATAAACTCCCGAATCTCTATCCCCACAACCCCAGCACAAGACTCTGGTAAATCATTTCCGGCATGGGAAATCATTTTCAACTCAACTTTCGGCATCAGTTGAGCATAAACCCGACTCTTGGCCAAAGCATCTGGTGTATCTTGGCCACCTTGTAAAATAAAAACTGGCACATCTATCATATAAAGCCGCTTTTGCAGTAATTCCGCTTCAATTTCTATCTGTCGCCGTTTGAAAAGTAACTGGCAACCTCTCGGATAAGGCAATAGCGACTGACGTAACTGCAAGTCTTGGGCAATTTTCTCATGCCAACCCAAGATTTTAGTTAAGGGAGTTAGCGATCGCAACAATTTAACTATTAGTGGTGGATAATTCAACAATCGCCGCATCTTCCGGCAATACTCTTCTTGTCCTGGTATCTCTACCCCCTCTGGTGCAAGCAATACCAAACCATCGATTTTCTCAGGATACTTTAAAGCATAACTAGCAGCAATCCAACCCCCAAGAGAATGTCCTACTAAATATACTTTTTCTAGCTTGACAGCTTGCAGAAATTCAGCTAAACACTCTACTTGCAAATCTATCGAATGGTGAATATTAGGATTCTCTGACTCCCCAAACCCTAACAAATCAGGTGCAAAGCAATGGAAATCTTGTGCAAGGGACTCCATCACAGATAACCATTGACTGCTTTCATTCCAAGCACCATGTAAAAAAATTATAGGAGTTTTTTCACCAATTTCACGCCAGAATACAAGCCCTTGAGAGAGCTTTATCCGGGAGTTACGGAATAGTGTATTCATTTTAATTTAGTAGTTAACTTTTAGCACCATAATAAATAGTTATTTGTCATTAGTCATTTGTCATTAGTTTTAGGCAAATTATAAACAGAGAAGTCTGAAACGTTAGCGTAGCATCTCGTAAACCCTGCGGCATAGCTACGCTTAGGGTGCAGCCTCTCGTAGAGAAGCTTCCTTAAATCAGAACTTTGGCGGCAAATGAAAAATGACAAAGGACAAATGACCAATGACTAATAACAAAATATTGCTATGCCAGTGTTGTCAAGCCATTTAAGTAGTCTTGCAACTGCCTAGTATGGTCGTGAGACATCTGTCCTGAAGGTAGCAAATTGGGAGAAAAAGCTTGGATTTCCATGACTTCCAAAGTATCTTGAATCTCCATTGTCCCATGCACCTCGGCTTCAACCGCAATACAAATTGAATGGATTCTGGGGTCGCGGTCTGGTGCAGAGTAAACTCCTACCAAACGGTTGATTTTCACCAATTCTAGCCCGGTTTCTTCGATCAATTCCCGGCGAACTGTATTGGGAATATCTTCTCCCCAATCCACTATGCCTCCAGGCAATGCCCAAAGACCATCATCACGCCGTCGGATCAGTACTATCCGACCATCGGGTAAAATTGGGATGATACTAGTACCAGTAATGGGATGACGAAATATAACACCCAATACTGTTTGTCCAATACGCCATAAGCTACGTGTCGACTGGACAGCTGCCGGAAAAAAAGCAATAACGTTCAATCTTCAAAATTGATATGTTGTATTCTATATTTCTCTACCACTTACATAAACTCAACTCATAAAATTTCGTCGAGTTTTGTTTTATACAAAAATGTTTGTGGTTTGAGATTTTATTCTCACGATTTACGTAGAATATGATTAATCTTAACATTAACTTTCAATAGAAGCACTGTATTTATATATACATACCATTTGTTAAGTTAGAAAACTTTTCAATTTATAAATAACATTAGCTTTGCTAAAAGCAGCTATCATTAATATTTTTTCAAGACACTTTCCAAAAATTAATCTGAACAAGTATGTCTAAATTCTAAATTCTAAAGAGGCAATTAAGCGGTATTGGAGATTGCCACTAAATTCTTGCTAATTAAGCTTAAATATACGAAAATCCTTTACAAAAACTGCGATCGCCTTTAGTGTGCTAAAAGCGATCGCACAAATAACCCAATGAAAAATCTAGCTTTACTATCTGCCATAGCCCTCACCACCACATCTGGATTGGTTTTCGGTACAATGCAAGCCGCCTCTGCTTTAGCTTGGAATTGGAATTATTCTGGTACTGGTATAGAGGCGATTGGTACTTTTACCACTGATAACACCCCTGACGATTTGGGTTTTTATCAGATTTTAGGAATTACGGGTACACGAAATGGTGAAACGATTACTGGTCTGCAACCTGTAGGCACTCCAATACCAGGAAACGAACCTTTTAATGTTGATAATTTAATTAGTCTTAATACTCAGCAGTTAACAGGTGATGGTTTTGGTTATTCTACATCGGGAGGAAACTATTCTAGTCCATTTTTCGCTAGTTTTTTGCCAACGCCGAGTTATTTAGAAGTTTTTTCTGTTCCACCACTGACACCAGGTTTTGAAAATTTGGGGACGGAAGATAGTGAGTTACCCATCAGTTTTTCTGCAAGCATAATCACCGTACCTGAACCCACCTCTATCCTTAGCTTATTTGCCCTCGCTACTGTTGGTGTCCCTTCAGTACTTAAACGTAATAAGCCATCTAAATTAACTGATAAGAAGCTTGAAAAAGTTTCCTAAAACCATCAATGAAAGGCTTTATTGCAAGAACAACTAGTTAGCTAATTTACATATTTTTGATGTATTTGCATCTAAGAAAATGTATTTTTCGTCTAGCTACTGGGGATAATTCTAAATTGTTATTGACAAAACAAGGTAAAACGCGGTAGACTAGTACACTGTTTAAAGCGTATTGATTGCTGCACTAGGCTACAAGTATATCAATAACATTGGTAGCTAATATTGCCTACGTGATGCCTAGTTGCTACTCTTTTGTTGTTTATTTAATGAGGTGAACATGGCCAAGCGCCGTAACCCGAAAAAAGAAAAGGCGCTACGGAACCAGGCGTATGCCAGAAAGTTTCGTAAACGAACTACGACAGGAAGAATGCAGAGAAGGTTCCAACAAAGACCACCCAAGAGTGAAGAAGAAGAAGGCGCAGCAACAGCAGCTGACACTGACTAAGCTGTCTGCTTAAATCCTTTTTATATAGATTATTTATTGTTTAGGGCGCACATTTGTACGCCCTTATTTATTTTTGGGTATAGGGCAATACGCTTGGGTTAAGCGCTACTTGTACAAAATCGTGGGTTTTGAGACGCGATAAATCGCCGTCTCTACAAGTGTTTTGGTCTTATCTGAACTGTATTGGGGTATGGGGCATTGGAAATTGGGTATGAAGAAGAAACAAGGAAGAAAGAGGAGACTTATTCAATAATTCCCCATTCCCCATTCCCCATCCCCTTATTGCTCGATTTGAGCGCGAGCAGCTATGAGTGCTTTGCTAACCTGTACAAAACCAGTACCACCGTAACTGTTGCGGGCTGCCACAACTTGACGGGGGGATATCGCCTCATAAATATCTGCTGCAAATGCCGGATGTAGTTGTTGCCACTCTTCCAATTCCAAATCTTTCAGGAGTTTACCTGCGGCAATACTAGTTTTTACCACCTTACCCACAAGGTTATAAGCTTCCCGGAAAGGAACGCCCCGTGCTGCAAGGTAATCTGCTACATCGGTAGCATTAGAAAAATCTTCGGTTACGGCTTCTGCTAAACGCTGGGTACGAAATTCTAAACCTTCCCTGAGCAAAATCGTCATTGCTTCTAGAGATGCTTTGACTGTGTTAACGCTATCAAATAGACCTTCTTTATCTTCTTGCAAATCTTTGTTATATGCCAGAGGTAGCCCTTTCATAATCACCAGCATTGCCTGGAGATGACCAAATACACGCCCTGTTTTCCCCCGCACGAGTTCTGGTACATCGGGGTTTTTCTTTTGGGGCATGATACTGGAACCTGTAGCACAACTATCTTTGAGGGTGACAAAACGAAATTCTTCAGATGACCAAAGAATAACTTCTTCTGCAAGGCGGCTGAGGTGAACCATAATCAAGCTAGCAGCACACAAGAATTCGATCGCAAAATCGCGATCGCTCACTCCATCAAGGCTATTAGCATAAATATTGTCAAAATCTAATAGTTTGGCTGTGTAGTGGCGATCAATAGGGAAAGTAGTTCCCGCTAAAGCACCACACCCCAAAGGTGAGATATTGACGCGGCGAGAAACATCTCCTAAGCGTTCCCAGTCGCGTTGCGCCATTTGAAAATATGCCAAGAGGTGGTGAGCTAAACTCACTGGTTGAGCGCGTTGGAGATGGGTATAGCCAGGAATTAGGGTTTCAACGTTTTTTTCCGCTATATCCAGTAAAACCCCTTGAAATTCTCGCAATTCCCTTTTAATTTGTTGGATTTGGTCGCGCAGGTAGAGTCTAGTATCAGTACCAACTTGGTCATTACGCGATCGCGCCGTATGCAGTTTTTTACCCACATCGCCGACAATTTCTGTTAGTCGTTTTTCAACTGCAAAATGTACGTCTTCTGCATCAACACCAGGATGAAATCTACCTTGGCGGTACTCTTGGCGGATTTCTTCTAAACCTGCAACCAGTTGCTCACCTTCTTCTGAGGAGATAATGCCCGTGTGAGCTAGCATTTTGGCATGGGCTTGAGAGCCAGTCAGATCGTATTCGATTAATTCAATATCAAAACCTATACTGGCATTAAAACGAGCGATCGCTGGATGCAATGCTGATTCAAACCTCTGGCTCCAAGTTTGTTCTTTGGTCATAAATATTATGAGGGGAGTAGGGAGTGGAGAGTGGGGAATGGGGAGTGATGATTTAGGAAGAGAGGAAGACAATTTTCCTGATTTCCTACTCCCTACTCCCTACTCCCCACTCCCCCCTAAATTTAACCGTAGCTAGTTAGATTCCGAATCATATAGCCAATGACTAAACCAATCAACAATGCCCACACTTGACCTGTTTGTATAAAGTGACGCCAAGATTTTTCAATTTGGCCCATCAAGTCTGGATCGGTAATTGTTTGTGCTAGTAGTGCTGTCAAATTTGCAGGCAAATGCCAATATAACCGAGATATCAAATCGCTGTAATAGCTCATATTTGGTGATTAAGAGGTTGGGGATGGCAAAATTCAGCATCAGTTTATTTTTTAGAAAAATTCCTGATATTTACTGAAATCTTGGATGTAACTTCAATGTCTTAACTCAAGATCCAGCCGATGCCAACCGCAATTTTTCGGCAGTTCGCAAAATTTGCCCCGCCAACACTGCTGCACCAAAACCATTATCGATATTTACTACACCTACTCCCGCAGCACAAGAGTTAAGCATTGTCAATAAAGGTGCTAAACCGCCAAAACTCGCGCCATAACCGATGCTGGTGGGTACGGCAATCACAGGACAACTCGCTAAACCAGCGACAACGCTGGGTAAAGCGCCTTCCATCCCGGCCACGACAATCAACACCGATGCTGACTCAATCAGGTGGCGGTTACTTAATAAACGGTGAATTCCGGCAACGCCAACATCCCAGAGACGCTGTACCCGGAAACCAGAAAGTTCCGCAGTGACGGCAGCTTCTTCAGCCACGGCTAAATCAGCAGTACCAGCAGAAAGAATGCCAATTTCACCCGCAAATTGTGGTTCGATGGTAGGGGGAGCGATCGCACAAATTCGCGCCGAATCGTAATATCGCAAACCGCTAACTTTTGATTGCAGTACAGCATAAACTGCTGGTTCAATGCGGGTTGCCATCACTACCGGGTTGCGGAGGCGCATTACCTCGATAATTTGAGCAATTTGGTCGGGAGTCTTACCAGGGCCCCAAATCACCTCTGGGAAACCAGTTCTTAGCTGGCGATGATGGTCAATTTTGGCAAACTCACCAACAGATTCATAAGTTAAATCTTTGAGTGAATCGAAGGCGGTATCTGGGGTAACTTTACCATTGGCAACCGCTTCGAGGAGCGATCGCAAAGTTTCATTTTGAGACACTGGTCAGTTGTTTTGATTTTATAAATGTTGTCAAACGTGCCGCTAAGGGCGGAGATTACAGTACTTTAAACTTTATTCTGTTACTTTCAGTTCATATTTGTTCCACATCGTTCCTTTTTGAGAACCAAGTGCAGAGAATTTAACGTTTTGGATGCGATCGCGCACTGCAACTAAAGACAAAGGATTCACTAAATAAATATAAGGCAAATATTCTTGAGAGAGGCGTTGCGTTTCGGCGTAAATCTCTTTACGCTTTACTTCGTCTAACTCTCGCGCGGCTTGAATGTAAAGACGACCAATTTCTGCTTCCCAATCTGCAACTTGCCAACCAATAAGTGGTTCTTGGGCTGCTTGAAGTTTCTGGTTAAAGGTGTGTAATCCACCTTCCGGCAACCAAACATTAGCTCCGTCATTTGGTTCAATCCCCCCTATAAAGCCTAGCAGATAACATTCCCAATCGAGGGAATTAGAAAGTTTGTCTGTAAGGGTATTGAAAGCAATTGGATTAAAATCAACTTGAATGCCAATCTTACTCAAATCTTGCTTAATTTGCGCTCCCATTAAGACACGAGTTTTATTTTCAGCATTCGTTAAGAAACTAAAGCGCACCCGATTACCATCAGCATCTAGTAATTGTTTATTGGCATTATATTTAAAACCTGCATTTAATAATAATTTTTTAGCCTTTTCTTGATTATATTCATAAACTTTAAGACCTTTTTCGGGAGGAAAGTAGTAAGGGCTTTGAATTTCTATAGGTGAATTTTGCAACACACCAATCCCCCTAAAAACGTTATTTAGCATTGTTTGACGGTCGATTGCATAAGCAACTGCTTGTCTAAAAGCAAGGGTATTAAACCAACGGGATTTAATTGGGTCAACTACAGGCTGTCCGTTTTGCCGCCGACCTTTGTTGAGATTAAATGAAATATAAGTATTGGTGAATTCTGGGCCTCCATTGTAGATAGTAAACTTTCCCCGTTTTTCTTCGCGTTTAAGTAGTGAAAAGTTTTCCGGAGAAACAGTGACTGTATCTAATCCTCCAGAGCGAAACTGAAGAATTATTGTATCTGTAGATTCGACAATTTGCCAAACAATACGTTCAACATAAGGTAACTGATTACCTTGACTATCTTTGCGCCAGTAATAAGGATTGCGCCGAAATACGACACGCTGACTAGGAGTATAACTTTCTATTTTATAAGCACCGTTGACAATAATTTTACTGGGTTCTGTATCCGTTCCCCAAGTAGATAGAAATTTGGGATTACCTTTAGCATCTTTAGATTTCAATGATTCAGCTAAAGTATGTTTTGGTAAAATACCAACTGAATTTGTCGATGCTCCGGCTGTGGTATAAAGGAAAGGAGCAAAAGGCTCAGGTAGAATAAACTCAATTTGGCGATCGCCTATTTTTCTGATTTTAGGAAAACTACCACTAGAACCAATTTTAAGACCATCTTTCCAATCGGTAGGAATCTGTGGATTGAAAATCACATCCTCATAGGTAAAAATAACATCATCTACGGTAAGTGGTTCGCCATCTGACCATTTCAAGTTTTCTCGTAAAGTAAAAGCGACTCGCTTTTGATCATCAGAAATATCCCACGATTCTGCTAAAGCTGGCTCAATTTTGCCAGTGATACCGTTGAGGGTAGTTAGTCCTTCAGTCGTGAACAGAAAAACATGAGGATATTCCTGATTGAAGGCGTAGTTAAAAGTTTTTGGGTCGCCAATAGTGCTTGTAACCCATTGTGATACTTGCGCCGCCTTACTCTTAAAATTAGTTGGGTTGCAACTGATAAGAGCTATCTGACAAATCAAGAATAGACCGAATATTGCTAAAACCACAAACCCACGGTGGCGGTTAGGCAAGAGGGCAAAAATCATAGAACTGAAAGACTAAACTGTTTGCATAATACACCTCATGTTCTGCCTTGATTGCATAAAGGGAATGGAGGGATGAGGAAAGCAGGGGGAAGGGGGAGAATAAAAAATTACCTCTTGTTTTTCTCCTCTGCTCCCTGCTCCCTGCCCCTCTACCTCTTACCCATGCCCATAAAAATTAAGTAGCTTTTTTATCTTCTACTACTTTGAGTTCATAAATATTCCAATTGTAACTTCCTATCGCTGAGTATTTTATGTTCTCAATGGTATTACGCACGGCTACTAAAGCTAGGGAATTGAATAGGTGAATAAAAGGCAGATATTCTTGTGAGAGTTGTTGGGTTTCTGCATAGATAGCTTTGCGTTTTGTTTCATCGAATTCTCTTGCCCCTTGGATGTAGAGGTCTTCAATTTTCTGCTCCCAGTCGGTAGCTTTCCAACCGACTGTTGGCGATTGTCCAGCTTGAGCTTTCTGATTAAATACATGAAAGTTACCATCTACAGACCAAACATTGAAACCATCTTGCGGTTCAATACCACCAGTAATAGCTCCATACCAACATTCCCAATCTAGGGTGTTAGAGATTTTTTCTCCAATAATACTGAAGTCAAGAAATTGTAAATCAACTTTAATACCAATCTTGCCAAGATCCTGTTGAATTTTCGGTGTGATTGTCGGTCTATTACCAGCAACAGCCATCATTGTGAAGCGGACTCGATTACCATCCGCGTCTAACAGTTGACCTTTATCATCGTATTTAAATCCAGCTCCTAGTAAAAGTTGTTTAGCTTTTTCTGGATTATAATCATAAGTTTTTAAACCTTCTTTGGGAGAAAAATAATAGGGACTGGGAACAGAAATTGGAGAGTCTTGTGGTTCACCCAATCCCCGCAAAGTGTTGTTGATCATTGTTTGGCGATCAATAGCGTAGGCGACAGCCTGTCTAAAAGCAACGTTGTTAAAAAAGCGTGACTTAATAGGATCTACAACAGGCTTGCCATTGCGACTACCTTTGTTGAGATTGAAAGTTATAAAACTTGTTCCAGAGTCAGGCCCGGCATTTTTAATAGTAAAGTTACCCCGCTTTTCTTGACGCTTGAGCAATTGAAAATTTCCAGGGCCAATTTCTAGTAAATCTAACCCTCCAGAACGAAATTGCAGCAAAGCTGTATCAGGTGATTCCACAATTTGCCAAATTATACGCTCAATATATGGAAGTTGTTTTCCTTGTGCATCTTTTTTGCGCCAGTAGTAAGGGTTGCGCCGAAATGTTACGCGTTGATTGGTTGAATAACTCTCGATTGTGTAAGGGCCATTAACAATAATTTTTTTGGGGTCTGTGTCGGTTCCCCAAGTGGACATAAACACAGGCTTACCGTCAGAGTTTTTTGCTTCCACTGCTTCACGCAGGGCGTGTTCTGGTAGTATTCCTACCCCTGCTGCAATCGATCGCAAGAAAGGAGAAAACGGTTCTGGAAGAATAAATTCTACCCGGCGATCGTCGATTTTGCGGACTTTGAGAAAAGCCTTACTGAGACCAATGCGAAGAGCATCTTGGGTATAAGTGGGAATGCGCTTGTTCATGTAGATGTCATTGAAAGAAAAAACGACATCATTGGCTGTTAATGGCTGACCATCCGACCACTTCAATCCTTCTCGCAAGGTAAAGACAAACCGCAGTTTGTCTGGAGAAAGCTCCCAAGATTCAGCTAAAGCTGGCTCAATTTCCTTAGTTATTCCGTTTTGAGTGGCTAATGCCTCATAAGTGAAACCAGAAATATTGGGAGATTCTTGGATGAGGGCTAAGTTAAAGGTTTTAGGGTCGCTCGTAGTAGAAAGAACCAACTGAGGAACTTGTGCAGCTGCGGTTTTAAAGTTAGATGGATTGCACGCGGTAATTGTAATTGCTGTTGCCAAAAGCAGAATTATTGGTAAGAAAAAACGCTTAATTATGTGAAAAATTGTCGAAAATTTCATAATTTTTATTCTTTCAAAAGCAAGACAACAGCATAAGCAGATATACCTTCTTCACGTCCAACAGGGCCTAATTTTTCGTTGGTGGTAGCTTTGATACCAATTTGATTTGGTTCTAATTCTAAAATCGTCGCTAGTTTGTCACGCATATTGTGAATATGCGGCTTTAATTTTGGACGTTCTGCTACTATCACCGAGTCAATATTTCCTACCTGCCAACCTTGATCCCGAATCAGTTGATGTACTTGAGTTAATAGTACTAAACTATCTGCTCCCGCCCATTTGGGATCGCTTGGCGGAAAATAATGACCAATATCCCCCAGAGATAATGCTCCAAGCATGGCATCCATAATTGCGTGCGTTAACACATCAGCGTCACTGTGTCCTAATAAACCCAATTCATGGGGAATTTGAATTCCACCTAAAATCAAAGCGCGATCGCTCACTAATCGATGGATATCGTAGCCGTTACCAATACGAATTTTTATCATTTGTCATTTATCATTTGTCATTTGTCAGGAGTTAGGAATTATTATTCTCCCCCTGCTCCTCTGCTTCCATTCCTCCCCTGCTTCCATTCCTCTAGAAGATCAGGGCGGCGATCGCGGGTTTTTTGAATTTGTTGTTCGTAACGCCACCTGGCGATCGCTGCATGATTCCCACTGAGTAAGACATCAGGTACTTTCAAACCGCGAAAATTGGCAGGACGAGTATATTGAGGATAGTCCAATAACCCTTCCTCAAAACTTTCTGCTGTGAGGGACTCGGTTTTGGCCACGGTTCCTGGTATTAGTCGCACTACACCATTAATCAAAGCCATTGCTGGAATTTCCCCACCAGTCAGAATAAAATCGCCTAAAGATACTTCCCGAGTTACCAAATGCAGCACCCGCTCATCGACTCCTTCGTAATGCCCACAAATAACCACTAGCTGGTCATAATTTGTCACCAATTCTTTCAATAGAGGTTGATTAATTGTTTGACCCTGTGGACTCATCAAAATTATTTCTCTTCGGGGCAGAATCGGCAGCGACTCCACGGCGTTAAAAATTGGTTCTGGCTTCATTAGCATCCCAACGCCGCCGCCGTAGGGTTCATCATCCACCTTTCGGTGCTTATCAGTGGTAAAGTCCCGTGGATTAACCAGATGCACTTCGGCAATCTGTTTAGCTAAGGCTTTACCCAGTAATCCAGAATTGAGAACAGAGTTAAAACAGTCAGGAAAAAGTGTAACTATATCAAAGCGCACAGTTATTCGTATTCGAGGACACTAATCTTAAATTTGGATGTCTAGCAAACACCGTCAAGCCAAAGTCGAGTTAAACTCCAGTTAAACTTTATCAATAGTATCTAAAACTACCAGACCTCTTGGATTTTAGATGGGATCGAAAGTTTTTCTAATTACTTAATTTATGTTTAAATGTTGTCACAAGTACATTTAAATTAATAATCATATCAAGTTAACAACTTCCAGGATGTATCGATCCAGCCTCAGAAAAAGCGTAGTCTTAACTGCTCGTCCCCAGCCCCAGAAGGGGAATTTAGCCCCAAAAAGACTATTTTGCCCTGCTGCAAGTGGACAGGTGAAAAACAAGGCCCTGGCTTTGAGGAATGGCAACAAACACGTTTAAACTGAGGCAACGTGAGCGTTAGCGAAAATTTGGAGAGTGGCTGCCCAGTTCCAAAACTTCCACAAAGTGTCCTCTCAAAAGTTGCAAAACGCAAAAACCACCAGGCTTCTAACACCTTGTTAAATTCACCTGAAGTTGTTGACAGGAGAAACAAAATGCCGCAATTACAAGCTAAATCGCTAGAAATGAGGACACCCCAAGCAACTAAAACCGCCGTTCTGGTTATCGGAGGCGCAGAAGACAAAGTTCATGGGCGCGAAATCCTACGAACTTTTTTTGGACGTGCTGGTGCTAGTAAGGCTTATATTACAATTATTCCATCTGCCTCTCGTGAGCCTGCCATCATCGGTGGTCGGTATATTCGCATTTTTGAAGAAATGGGTGCCCAAAAGGTAGAGATTTTAGACATCCGCGAACGCGAACAGTGTGAAGCCTCTCAAATCAAAGCATCCTTAGAAGCCTGTAGCGGGGTATTTTTGACAGGAGGGGATCAGCTGCGTCTCTGTGGCGTATTGGCAGATACGCCAGCAATGGAAATTATTCGCCAAAGAGTGAGGGCAGGGCAACTGACGTTAGCAGGCACCAGTGCAGGAGCGGCAGTGATGGGGCATCACATGATTGCTGGCGGCGGGAGTGGAGAGTCGCCAAATCGTTCCCTAGTAGATATGGCAACGGGTTTGGGATTTATTCCTGAAGTCATCGTTGATCAACATTTTCACAACCGGAATCGGATGGGGCGGTTGATTAGTGCGATCGCAGCTCACCCTGATCGCTTAGGTATTGGCATTGACGAAGATACTTGTGCAGTGTTTGAACGTGATGGTTGGTTACAAGTTATGGGTAAAGGCAGTGTCACCATTGTCGATCCTACTGAAGCCACCCACACCAACGAACCCCATGTTGGTGCTAATGAACCATTAACCGTGCATAATTTACGTCTCCATATCCTCAGCTACGGCGATCGCTTCCACCTGTACCAGCGCACTGTATTGCCTGCTGTACACCGGATCTCCAGCTGACGGGATAGAGTATCTGAGGTTACACTTAGTTGACCACAAATTTTAGATTTTGGATTTTGCGAAAAGTTGTAAGGAGGGTTTCCCGACCTAACAAACTTTTCAAGACGGATTTTAGATTAAGAGAGCTTTTCGGCAGATACCGCCAGAAAGTGGGTACAACAAATCTAAAAACCCCTCGATGACTCGTTGACGCTACGCTATCGTAAATCTAAAATTACCAGAGCTAAGTACCCTAATTGTCTCTTTTAATCCAAAAGACGCTCGCGGACTCGCTATCATAAATCTCAAATCCAAAATCGGTTGACCGCACATTTATTTCTTGTTGTCAAAAAATGATGAGAATACTATGTAAAAAGAAAAAACTGTTTGCAACGAACAGTTTAGCGGTCAATTACAGTAAGAAACTAGAATTTTGGTTCCGAATCTCCATCTACCTATTCCCATGAGAATCCTCAAGATCCAGACCTTACGCGGCCCAAACTATTGGAGCATTCGACGCCACAAGCTGATCGTCATGCGCCTCGATTTAGAAACCCTTGCCGAGTCGCCCTCGAATGAAATCCCAGGCTTTTATGAAGGACTAGTTGAGGCGCTGCCGAGTCTGGAGGGTCATTATTGTTCGCCTGGCTGTCGTGGTGGTTTTTTGATGCGAGTCAAAGAAGGCACGATGATCGGCCATATTGTAGAACATGTAGCTTTAGAACTCCAGGAATTAGCTGGTATGCACGTTGGCTTTGGTCGCACCCGCGAAACTGCCACACCCGGAATTTATCAAGTAGTAATTGAATACCAGAATGAGGAAGCGGGACGCTACGCTGGACGAGCCGCAGTGCGGCTGTGCCAGAGTATCGTTGATCGAGGCCGTTATCCCAAAGCAGAACTAGAGCAAGATATCCAAGACCTGAAAGACTTCACCCGTGATGCTTCCTTGGGCCCTTCCACTGAAGCAATCATCAAAGAAGCAGAAAAAAGAGGTATTCCCTGGATGTCTCTAGAAGCCCGCTTTTTGATTCAGCTAGGCTACGGCGTGAATCAGAAGCGAATGCAGGCCACAATGACAGACAACACCAGCATTCTGGGTGTAGAACTAGCTTGCGACAAAGAAGCCACTAAACGCATCCTCGCGGCAGCTGGTGCGCCAGTACCCAGAGGTACAGTGATCAACTTCTTAGACGATTTAGAACAAGCCATTGAATACGTTGGCGGCTATCCCATCGTTCTCAAGCCCTTGGATGGCAATCATGGACGTGGGATCACCATTGACATCAGAACTTGGGAAGAAGCGGAAGCTGGCTACGAAGCAGCTAGACAGGTTTCTCGATCAATTATTGTCGAAAGATATTACGTTGGGCGTGACCATAGGGTATTGGTGGTAAACGGCAAAGTAGTCGCAGTTGCCGAACGTGTACCAGCTCACGTTATTGGCAATGGTAGATCCACCATCTCCGAATTAATTGAGGAAACAAACCTCGATCCAAATCGCGGTGAAGGACATGATAACGTCCTGACCAAGATTGAACTAGATCGCACCAGCTACCAACTCTTAGAAAGGCAAGGCTATACTCTAAATAGCGTTCCACCCAAGGGTACTATTTGTTATCTCAGGGCAACAGCCAACTTAAGTACAGGTGGTAGCGCCGTAGACCGTACCGATGAAATTCACCCAGAAAATCTGTGGTTGGCACAACGGGTAGTCAAGATTATCGGTTTGGATATCGCCGGACTCGATATTGTTACCACAGATATTAGCCGTCCCCTGCGGGAAGTCGATGGCGTAATTGTTGAAGTTAACGCCGCTCCCGGCTTTCGGATGCACGTTGCCCCAAGCGTGGGTATTCCCCGCAACGTTGCTGGTGCAGTAATGGATATGCTGTTCCCCAACGAACAATCTAGCCAAATTCCTATCCTCAGCGTTACTGGTACTAATGGCAAAACCACTACTACCCGGCTACTAGCACATATTTATAAACAGACTGGTAAAGTAGTAGGATATACTACAACCGATGGAACATATATCGGCGATTACTTAGTGGAAGCTGGCGACAATACAGGTCCCCAAAGTGCCCACGTCATCCTCCAAGATCCCACAGTGGAAGTAGCTGTACTGGAAACCGCTCGCGGTGGCATTCTCCGTTCTGGATTGGGCTTTGAAGCCGCAAATGTGGGAGTAGTCTTGAATGTAGCCGCCGACCACTTAGGAATAGGCGATATAGAGACTATTGAGCAATTAGCTAATCTCAAGAGTGTAGTAGCAGAAGCCGTATTCCCTGATGGCTATGCGGTACTTAACGCTGATGATCATCGCGTCGCCGCCATGTCAGAAAAGACCAAGGCTAATATTGCTTACTTCACCATGAACCCAGACTCAGAATTGGTGCGAAAGCATATCCAAAAAGGTGGAGTAGCCGCAGTTTATGAAAGTGGCTATTTGTCAATTGTTAAAGGTGATTGGACACATCGGATAGAAAGAGCAGAAAATATACCTTTAACAATGGGCGGACGTGCGCCGTTTATGATTGCCAACGCTTTAGCTGCAAGTTTGGCAGCATTCGTGCAAAACGTCACAATTGAGCAGATTCGCTCTGGTTTGAAGACTTTCCGAGCTTCAGTTAGTCAAACGCCAGGACGAATGAATTTATTTAATTTAGGCAACTACCACGCTTTAGTAGACTATGCCCACAACGCAGCTAGTTATGAAGCTGTAGGTTCCTTTGTAAGGAACTGGACTACAGGACAACGGATTGGCGTAATTGGTGGCCCGGGCGATCGCCGCGACGAAGATTTTGTTACTTTGGGCAAATTAGCAGCACAAATTTTTGACTATATCATTGTCAAAGAAGACGATGATACACGGGGACGTTTACGGGGTTCCGCCGCCCAATTGATTATTCAAGGCATTACCCAAGTGAAGCCTGATAGCCGCTATGAATCAATTTTGGATGAAACCCAAGCGATTAATAAAGGCTTAGACATGGCTCCTGATAACAGCCTGGTGGTAATTCTACCAGAAAGCGTGACTAGGGCTATTAAGTTAATTAAGCTGCGTGGTTTAGCCAAGGAAGAGACACATCAACAAAATACTGGCACAGCGATCGCTGATTCCCAAAATGGAATCGCACCTTCTTCTGTAGTCAATACAGTACTGTAGTCAACAGTCAAGAGTCTCAAGTTCAGTATTTCAAAGTTTTTCAGCCTTGACTCTTGACTATTGACTATTGTTTTTCTTCTTCTGAATTAGTTTCATCACTGGGGGTTTTCATCTCCTCCTTAAAACCTCGTAGGGTTTTGCCTAGTGCAGTACCCAATTCGGGAATTTTTTTAGGACCAAAAATTAGAATAGCGACTATGGTAATTACAGCGATTTCTGGCCATCCTAGTCCAAACATATAAATTTCCTCTAAGGCATCTGTAATTAAATATAAACATTGATGGCTCAAATTCCGCTAATAACCCAAGTTGCTAGTTATGCGGGAGTGCGATCGCAGAAGTTGCAATACACTAGTCTGGTAAATATCGCTACAGAGTTAGCGAGGTTTGCAGGTGAAAAACGAAGAACTGTTGCAAATTATCGAACAAGCTGCTAGAGAAAAGGCAGAGGCAGCATTTGTCGCTAATTTGAACGATTGTGTTCGCAAAGCCCCAGATATCCCATCTGTGAATTGAAGAAGAATACAGAATTCAGAATCAATACTTCACACGGTGTGCAACTTTCTCTCAAACCTAACCCCCAGCCCCTTCCCTACAAGGGAAGGGGAGCAAGACTTAAAGCCTCTCCCCGCTTCGGGGAGAGGTTTGGAGAGGGGTTTTAAGAATAAGTCGCACATCGCGCTACTTCTCTACGAGAAGCTACCCCAACAGCAAGTGGCACAGTGAGCTTGCCGAACTGCTCAGTAATCGCTTAACATACTCATAAATTTTCTGCCAACTTACTTAGTCCTATATAATTTTTTGATTTCAGTAAAAACACTAAACCTGACAGTAAGTTGCTAGGTTTAAACTGGTTCGTTGAAACCTGGTGGCGATGGTAAGCTAAAAATCTTTTAATTTGCATCCTCAAAAAAATGAATCTCTTATGGGGTGGGCAACATGAGCGCCCTATTTGTGCAAATTCAATGCGCGACAGCTTAACTCTTTTGAAGTAGCATTAACTGCCTCAAGTTAATATTCAACAGACTATTGATACGTTACCGAGTACTTAAAATATTTTTCTTGCACTTTGAGGAAGAGTTAACCAAGCTATTGAGGTATTGTCCAAAAGCCAGCTATTTTCCACAGTAGCGTTTATGTATTGATGTACTCAAAATCAAAAGATGTAGTTTCTAGTTGAAATTACTTTAAAACCATTAAGATGTCTTCCTAATGCTATCACTTAAATGGTGTGAATGTTCTTATGCAGATAATTCTCCTAAACTGATTTCGCATCAGGAAAAGTCTAAACTTTTGTGGATAGCAGTGTATTTACTGGCGGTTTTTTTTGTTGCAGAATCAAGTATAGGTTTGTGGAGCAGAAGTTTATCCTTACAAGCAGATGCAGGACATATTCTTGCTGATATAGTAGGTTTATTGATATCGCTATTTACTACTGTTTTTGCACAAC
The DNA here is from genome assembly GCF_036917775.1 of Nostoc sp. GTDB lineage: Bacteria > Cyanobacteriota > Cyanobacteriia > Cyanobacteriales > Nostocaceae > Nostoc. Next base: position 64,865 of record NZ_JBALEQ010000061.1, on the reverse strand, counting down.
AATCTGCTAAAACTAAGGCAACATTTGGCAACCAGTATTTAGAAGTGCTTGCAGCCTTAATTAATGGGTTTAGTTTAATAGCGATCGCAATTTTTATTATCTGGGAAGCTATTCATAGTTGGCAAAATCCAGAAACAATTTTAGGTTTAATCATTAATATATTCAGCATTAAATTGCTTCATCCCTACACTCGTAACGATTTAAATCTATAGCGAGCGTTTTTCCACGTAATTGCTGATCCTGTCAGTTCTCAAGGTGTAATTCATGAGCGATCGCTTTCTTATTAACCCATCGCTTTCACATAACTGACTACTCTTTTTAAACCATTACTTTTCTAATTTCTGTGGTTTCCAGTTTTACGTATCAAAACAACTTCTAAGGGCTATTAACAATGACAAATAATGCAACCCTAGTTACCACAATTACCATTGCAGCTAGTGAGACGGATCTGTTTCCCCTCAATGGCGGTACCAGTAGTGCTAACACCAATCGCCTGGGCGGATTTGGTTCAGATTTATTCTACGATTATCGCCAAGACGTATACTATGCCCTAGTTGACCGTGGACCTGGTGGTGGAGTGATTGACTACCAAACCAGAGTCGAGAAATTTTCTATTACCACCGATCCAACAACCGGAGCGATTACCAACTATCAACTACTAGGTACAATTCCCTTCACTATTGCTGCTGGAACAACTCTCAATGGTGTAACTTATGCTGCAACAACACCATTCAACGGGCGGAATGCGAAACTCCTCAATAGTGATGGTAGCGTACTTGGTTTAAGCCAAGACCCAGAAGGTTTTGTAGTTGGAAAAAACGGCAACTTCTTCGTTTCCGATGAATATGGCCCTTCAATTTACGAATTTAATCCTGCTGGGGTATTTGTTCGAGCATTTACAGCCCCCATTAACATCATTGCTAAGGTAAGTGGTACACCCTACTATGCAGGTGATGATAGTCCTGCTACCACCACTGGTCGCCAAAGCAACCGGGGTTATGAAGGCTTGGCCATCAGTCCAGATGGGACAAAGCTGTATGCTATGCTGCAAGATCCCCTACAAGAAGAGGGTTCTGGCGGGTCTAATCCAGGACGCAACAGCCCCAATGTGAGAATTATTAGATATGACGTTGCTACTGGTTTGAGTGATGCTCAATACATTTACCAGTTAGAAGCGTTGAGCGATATCAATGCTCGCATTCCCGGAACAACCAACGATTTCAGTGCCTCTGCTCAAGGACGCAATATTGGTATTAGCTCCTTGGTAGCCATCAATAACAACGAATTGCTAGTGATAGAGCGGGATAACCGGGGTGTAGGTATAGACGACCCCACAGGTATTAAACCCATTGGTAGCAAACGCGTCTTTAAGATTAACCTCACCGGAGCAACAGATGTTAGTACTACTAATTTAGCTGGGACTAACACTCTACCCCTCGGAGTGACACCAGTAAGTAAAACCCTCTTGCTGGATATTGCTGAGGCTATCCAAGGTGCAGGAAGGACAGTTCCAGAAAAATTTGAAGGATTAACAATTGGACCCCGACTGTCTGACGGTACCTTTGCGCTGATTCTTGCTACTGATAACGATTTCAGCGTCACCCAAAACGGTAGCAATACACAGTTTGACGTTTATAGCAATGGTGTTAGTACTGCTCAGGTAGCCATTGGTAGTGCTGCTCCTACAGCCCCCGCAGGAGAGCCAGCCTACACCCTCCTTCCCAGTTATTTGTATTCCTTCAAAACTCAAGCAAATACCTTAAACCCCACTCCTGTATTTGACTTTAGTAGCGCCAACTACAGCGTTATCGAAGGTAATGCCCCTGGTTTTACCACCAATGCCACTGTGAGAGTGACTCGTACAGGCAGCATCGCTGGTACAGATACAGTGCAACTGCAATTGAGTGATGGTACAGCTAAAGGTATTGCTGTTACTCCTACCCAAGATACAACCCAAGGACCGAGCAGTTCTGCAACCCCTTATATAATCCCCGTAACATCAGGATCGGGTGTCAGTTTGACCTCGATCTTAAGCGTGGGTGACAGCATCGGTGGTTATAAGATGGTCGGGATTCCCGATGGTTTGGGAGCCTTCGACAACGGTGATGGTACATTCACCTTGTTGATGAACCATGAAATTGGCAATACGCTCGGCGTTACCCGCGCTCACGGCGGTAAAGGTGCATTCGTTTCTAGTTGGGTGATCAACAAGTCAAATCTGTCAGTTGTCAGTGGTAGCGATCTGATCAAGAACGTTTACAACTGGAACGCTGCCACTCAAAGCTCTAATACCACCACCAGCACGATTGACTTTAGCCGATTTTGCTCTGCCGATCTCCCCTCTGTCACAGCCTACTACAACGCCGCCACTGGACTCGGCTCTCAAGAGCGTATTTTCATGCACGGCGAAGAAGGTGGTGCTACTGGTTATCAACTAGCCACGATCGCCACTGGTGCCAACAAGGGGAATAGCTATATTCTCGGTAAGTTCAATCTCAGTACCAATAACTCCGGTCTGACTGGCGTTGGTGGTTGGGAAAACGCCCTCGCCAATCCCTTAGCCCAAGATAAGACCATCGTGATCGGCAACAACGACGGTGGCACAGGCATTATGAGCAATGCTGTTGCGGTCTATGTTGGTACCAAACAAAACACTGGCACTGAAATTGACAAAGCGGGTCTGACTAATGGCACACTCAAGTTTATTAATGTAGCTGGCAGTACTGCGGAAATCGTCAACACCACTACCCGCGCCACAAATATCACCAGTGGCACAGCCTTCACTCTCAGCGGCACAGCCTCAACCACCTTCTCACGTCCCGAAGATGGCGCATGGAATCCCCTCAATCCTAGTCAGTACTTTTTCACAACTACAGACCGTATTGACCAAGTGGCTGACGGCATTGGTACTCAGGTTGGCCGTAGCCGCCTCTGGCGCTTGAATTTCAGCGATATTACCAACCCGGATGCAGGTGGCACTATCGATCTGCTACTCGATGGTACTGAGGGTGGCAATATGTTCGACAACATGACTGTTGACAAGTACGGTCACATTTTGCTCCAAGAAGACGTGGGGAATGCTGCTCACAACGGCAAAATTTGGCAGTACGACATCGCCACTGACACATTGAAACTGCTGGCGAAACACGATCCTGCCCGCTTTGGTGATATTGGGGTTGCTGCAACTACACCGTTCACTCAGGATGAGGAATCCTCTGGGATTATTGATGCTCAAGATATCCTGGGACCAGGTTGGTTTTTGCTCGATACCCAAGCCCACTACGCCATTACAGGGGAACTGGTAGAAGGTGGACAATTACAAGCACTGTTTAATCCAGACACCTACAACGCTTACCAAGCGGACTACAACAATACCCCAGACTACAACAACATCCCAATTACCGTTACCTTCAATCCTGGTGAAACTTTCAAAGATGTGCCGATTCCCATTGCTGGGGATACGAATGTCGAAAATAATGAAACGGTAAACCTCACCTTGGTGAATCCTAGCTCTAATAGTGCAGTGGGAACCAAGCAGCCCAACTCCCTGCTGACGATTCAAAATAATTCTGCTCCTACTAATGTGAGTTTAAGTGCTACCAGCGTTAACGAAAATGTGACAGCCAACACAGTGGTAGGTACATTTACCACTACTGACCCTGATACAGGTAACACTTTCACCTACAGCTTAGTTGCCGGAATTGATGATACCGATAACGCCGCCTTTGCGATCGCAGACAATAGCTTACAAGTCAAGGCTTCCCCAGACTTTGAAGCCAAATCTTCTTACAGCATTCGGGTACGCAGCACTGATAATGGTGGACTTTCCGTTGACAAGGTGTTAGCTATCCAAGTTAACGATCTCAATGAAGCACCCACAGATTTAGCATTGGGTGTAACAACTGTTGATGAAAATGTCCTAGCAAACACAGTTATTGGCACATTTCAAACCACCGACCAAGACGCAAATAATACTTTCACCTACAGCTTAGTTGCCGGAATTGATGATACCGATAATGCCGCCTTTACCATCAACGGGTATAAGTTGCAAATTAATAGTTCCCCGAACTTTGATATCAAATCTAGTTATAAAATTCGGGTAAAAACAACAGACCAAAGTGGACTGTCCTTTGAGAAAGCGTTGAATGTTGGTGTTAACAATATCGTTATCCCTGCTCAACTTACAAAGGGTACTGATGATGTCTTTAATATCAAAGGTGACAATGGTAAAGGAATACTCAAAATTACGATCGCTAGTAGCACTCCTAATGCTAATCAGTTGAGTGAACTAGGTGTATTTAATGTTGATGATGCTGCGGGTAGTGTTAAAGATGATACTGGTAAATCACTTCTTCCCGGTGCAAATGGTTACGCCAAAGCCGCTTTAGCACGAGCCAAGGTGCTTTTCTCCACCATTGCCAATTTGCCAAATGGGTTCAGTAACAATGATGTTGTTCGCTTACTGCAATTAGACTTTGGCTCTAACCTCAGATTTTATTTAGTTCAAGGCACTACAACTCAAACTGTAATCAGTAAAAACAGTTACAGTGATGTAGTGTTTTCCTCAACCCAAAATATTAAAGACTTGGGTAACAATGGTTTCTCCCTTAATTTCCAGAATCTAGTGGTGAATATTCAGTCGACAAATCAATCATTAGATTCCGGTTTGAGTAACCAATTTGGTCAGCAAGGTTCAACTAAAGGAGAAATACTTTATGTGAACGATAAAGTGAACGCTACTTTCACTGTTAACAGTGAAGCGGCTTATGACAACTTTATTGGCTTTTATCAGGTGACTGATGAGACTGGTAGTATTAATGTCAATGGTACGATTTATAAACCTGGAGACTCAGGGTACACTCAAGCAGCAATTAATAGTCGGGTTGTCGGACTGACAGGAACTAACCAAGTCACAATCAAATCCAACGGAAAATTTAGTTCTAATACTATGTTTGCACCATTTATTATTGCTAATGGTGATCCCAACACATATATCAGCCGGGGAAATCCGGTTTATTTCTCATTCTTAGGTGCTAATCCAACTAGTGATAAGCAAGTGGATCATATCCGCTTATTAGGCAATAACACCTTTGGCTTTGAGGATTTACCAAATGGTGGCGATCAAGATTTCAACGATCTAATTGTGCAAGTCAATTTGAGCTAGAAAAGGCAGCAACGCGATCGCTCCTTCCCTACGCGGATCGTAGAGAAGGAGTACACAGTGAATATCTCAACGAGCAACTTCTTTAAAACAGTCCTAACTGTACTGACTGGTTCTTGTCAGCATTTTCTGTTGCTATTGGTGGCAAATCTGCTGGAGGTTGAACAACCAAAGAAGCATTTTCTTCAAATCTCAGTTTTGAGCTTCTGATGTAGTTTTCATCAATCTCAAAAGCTAACCAGCGTCTTTGTAAAGTTTCTGCAACTCGACCTGTCATATTAGAACCAGCAAAAAGCATAAGTTTTCCAACTATTAGCTATTTTTTTGATCAATTTCCTGGATGAATAGGGCAATGTGCCAAGTATCCGCGTAAGTACATAGTTACTACATTGAGTTTGGTTGAGATAAAAGTGGACACCTTGAACAAAGCTCGCTAGCTGAACTAACTTTCCATTGGCTTGGTAATTGGCAAACCCAACCAATCACTTAATTCATGAGCTAACCATTCAAGTTCTACTTCGGATTTAATACCGATATCGTTTCCACCAAGCTGATATTTTTGTACTCCTGAGCAAATATATAATTGTGCTGGAACGGCAATTCTAGTGTCATCAGAATTTTTAGTAAAATGTTTGGGAATGTAAACTAACTTATTAATACTTTGCCTTGACGATGCACGGGGGCGATAAAATTTCCAACTAAATAACTCCCAACTTAGGGTAATTTGTTCTGCATTCAGGCGTAAGCAGATGCGTCCAAATAAATGAAAGAGAAGTTTATACACCATGAGAAAGCCAGCACCCCAAAAAGGAAGTGAGAACAAAGCAAAGGGGATGTTGACAGGAAAAGGAATAGAGAGTGCGCCAATTGTCCAAAAGAGGATAAATGAATTCCAGACGATCGCAAATAAACCTGTAAATACTATTGCTGGATCAAAACCAGCCGGTGGAATGATAATTTCTAGAGAATCCCCATTTTTGGTTAATTGAATCTTACTCCCATCTGGTTTACCTACAACCAAAGTAGGCAAGTTTGTCGTTTGTGGTTTGTCTAAAGCTGCAAACGCACCAGTAGCAGAACTAAAACGCCTTTCTAAACTGGGTTCAGTCATTTGCTGCAACCAGCGAGTCAATTCAGGACTCACATTAGCCACCTGTTCAAACTGAATCCGAAAATCCTTTTGGGGTAAATCGGCTGGATGAGTACCCGTCACTAAATAAATTAAAGTTGCACCTAAGCTATAAAGATCAGAAGCCGGAACCGTGCGTCCGCCAAATTGCTCATGTGGCATATACCCATAGCTTCCCACCACAGTCCTAGTTCCACCTTCTGTAGCAAGGACAGTTTGCACCGAGCCAAAATCTACTAGGTAAACTTGACCAACACTGTTACCAGAACGCTCTCCCAATAAAATATTGCTAGGCTTAATATCACGATGGATAACAGGCGGATATAACCCATGTAGATAAATGAGAATTTCTAAAAGTGCTTTGGCTATCTCTTTGACTTCTACTTCGGTAAAAGTCCGGCCAGATTGGACGTATTGCTCTAAAGTTTGGGCTGGGATATAACTTTGTACTAGGGCAAATCCTTTGATGGTGGGTGAATTTACCTCAAAATAGTCTAAATAGCGAGGTATTAAGGGATGTGACAAAGATTTTAGAGTTTCAGCTTCTCGCTCAAACAGCTTGAGTGAATCCCATTCAAAGTCACCATCAAAAGAGAGTAACTTAATAACAACCAATTCCTGAGTGTTCAAATCACGAGCTACAAGCGTCCGCCGCCCTGATTTTTTGCCTAATAACTGCTGAACTTGATAGCGTTCGCCTAATATTTCACCAATCATTATGGTTTCTTATAATGCTACGTTTGAAAAGTTTTTATAGCTTATGACTTTTCAATTTCGGCAAATCGATATCTTTAGTATAATTGCGTAATTCTATGCCCTCCCAACTTTGGCCTTATATTACCCCTGGTATTCCTGATGAACTGTTCGAGCATTTGCCAGGAATTCCCCTGAGTCAGCGAGAAGTCCGGCTACTGTTAATTGCCCAACTGCGACTAACATCAGATTCTGTATTGTGGGATATTGGCGCAGGGACAGGTACAATTCCCGTAGAAGTTGGGCTATTGTGTCCAAAAGGTCAAATTATTGCTATAGAAAGGGATGAAGAAGTAGCTAACCTGATCAAGCGCAACTGCGATCGCTTTGATGTGAAAAACGTCGAAGTCATTGAAGGTATCGCCCCAGAGTGTTTACATGACCTCAAGGTTGCTCCTCACCGCGTTTGTATTGAGGGAGGAAGACCTATCCAGGATATTCTGCAAGCAGCATGGCATTATTTGCCACCATCCGGTCGGGTTGTAGCTACAGCTGCTAATCTAGAAAGTCTGTATGCTATTTCTCAAACCTTTTCTCTGTTAAGGGCTAGAAATATCGAAGTTGTTCAGTCTGCGGTTAACCGCTTAGAAACGCGCGGCTTTTCTCAAACCTTTACTGCCGTTGATCCCATTTTTATCCTCAGTGGTGAGAAACTGGATTAGGGCATGGGGAATGGGGAATGGGGAGTAGAGAGCAGGGGAGGCAGGGGGAGCAGGGGAAGAAGAACTATTGATTATTGACCAATACCCCATGCCCAATTCCCAATTCCCAATTCCCAATGCCCAATTCCCAATTCCCAATGCCCAATATTTAATACTTCTATGCCTTGGTCTCGGATTATTAGTGGAATTGTTGCGATCGCTCTTGCTCTTTCTGTTACCCTTTTGGGTGGCTGGTACTTTACCATCATGTTTGCGGTTGTCATCTTTTTGGGTCAACAGGAATATTTTAATTTGGTGCGAGCCAGAGGTATCGCTCCCGCCGCTAAAACCACTATGCTTGTCAGCCTAGTTTTGCTAGTAATTTGTACCATTGATGGCAGTTTAGCTGACGCTGTGATGCCCTTAGCTGGCACACTTATCTGTTTTTACCTGTTATTTCAGCCCAAATTTGCCACGATCGCTGATGTTTCGGCTTCTATAATGGGGCTATTTTACGTAGGTTATTTGCCGAGTTACTGGGTGCGATTACGAGCAATTGATAGTGCTGTTTTTAGCAATCTACCTTTAGGGGGTTACTGGCCTTCAACGTGGACAGATTTCTGGGAAAAGGCAAGTTCTGCTTCTTTACCACAAGGTTTTACAGCAACAATGCTGACTTTTTTGTGTATTTGGGCAGCCGATATTGGTGCTTACACCATTGGTAAATTCTTTGGGAAAACCCGTCTGTCTGAGATTAGCCCAAAGAAAACTGTAGAAGGTGCTGTATTTGGTATTACTTCAAGTGTTACTGTAGCCATAGCAGGAGCCTATTATCTCCACTTGCCTAGATCCTTGTTGACTGGTTTAGCATTGGGTTTGTTGATTGGCATTGCTAGTCTTTTAGGGGATCTTACCGAGTCTATGCTCAAGCGTGATGCTGGAGTCAAAGATTCTGGACAATTAATTCCCGGTCACGGTGGTATTTTAGACCGTACCGATAGTTATATTTTCACAGCACCTTTGGTTTATTATTTTGTGAAACTACTGTTGCCGCTACTATAAAGCTTTTGGGTTGAGTTCAAAAGAGGCAGGGGGAAGGGAGCAGGGGGAAAGATGTTGCAATTAACCCTTCCACAAGGCTTTCAAGCCCCTTCATTTATGTATGGAATTTCATCCTGGGTTTGAGTCCCCTGACCCTTTTACTCTTGTTCTCCTCATCCCCTGAGAGGTGCTAGATCATTTAAAATAGGGTATTACTATTTTTTAATTTTTCACGATCTTAAGGATTAACGTTAATCTGCCCCCGACACATCAGTTTGCCTGGGATCAACGTTAGTTCTTGGATATCGACATCTGAGCCAAGCTCCAGATTGTACTCATGATTGTCGTCTAATATATCTCCCTCGTGGGGATTGATTTTTATTTGTGTTAGTTGCAACTCATGCCCGCTAAGTAACTGTAAGCCGCCCAGACAAATCTCTAGAGGCATTGTTTCAGTATTGGTTACTCTGGTGCCTCGCAGTATAATTTGATTGTTATCAAGGATAATTTCTTGCCAGTTTATTGGTTGTGACTTGGGGAAATTTGTTGGTAAAACTTTAACCAGCAAATCGCTCAAAGCAGTTGATAATAAGTCAGATGAGAGAGAAGTATTCAAATCATTCTCGTCTACGATCAAATCGCCAACCACTGATACTGTTTCTAACAGTCGTAATGGCTTTCCCTTAAGTACGGAACCAATGTTTATCTGAATATTTTCTGCCGTTAATTGAATTTGTGTAATTAGGAGACCTTGATAAACTGCATGAGTAGCAAAAATAGATACCAAGGGGATACGCCCAGAGAGAAGTTGGCGATCGCTTGCTTTAATTTCCACTTCTAATTCTGATATTTGGCTCACTTGCGCTCTTAACCAGAGCTTTAGGGCTTTTGTGAGTACCTGCGTAATTATGCGGATTTTATTTGCATTTGTCGTTTGCGAATTTTGCTCTGGCATCTAAGCAATCTGTTTAGGAGTATTTGCTCAACAATTGGACAGAAATTAAACAAGTCTTAAATGTAACATTTATGCCTACTCGCTACAAAATGCAAATATCATTTAATTGTTAACAGTAAATAAGCAATTACAGATGGAGGAACGGTTACAAAAAATTCTTGCTCAATGGGGCATCGCCTCACGTCGTGAAGCTGAAGAAATGATTAGGCACTCACGGGTGCAAATCAATGGGGAATTGGCACATTTGGGTCAAAAGGTTGATCCCCAAAAAGATGCGATCGCAATTGATGGTAAAACTGTATCCGAAAAGCAGCGTCCGGCTTTAATATATCTATTGCTACATAAACCTGCGGGAGTCGTTTCGACTTGCTACGACCCTCACCGAAGAACCACAGTCCTGGATTTACTACCGAAAAAATTACGGGAGGGTTCAGGTATTCACCCAGTTGGGCGTTTAGATGCAGACTCAACGGGAGCATTAATCCTCACAAATGACGGAAATCTGACATTTGGACTAACCCATCCCCGCCATAGCATTTCCAAGACATATCATGTTTTGGTCAAAGGACATCCCCCAGAAGCAGTACTGCATAAGTGGCGTGAGGGTGTGGAGTTAGAGGGTAGAAAAACCAGAGCTGCTAAGGTACACCTAATAGAACATCGTGCCGAACAAAGCTTTTTAGAAATAGTGTTGCAGGAGGGAAGAAATCGCCAAATCCGCCGGATAGCTCAACAGTTAGGATACCCAGTAATCAAGCTGCATCGAACTGCTATCGGCCCAATTCAATTACAAACTCCAAAAGAACCCTTATTGTCAGAGGGTAAATATCGTTCCCTCAACGATCATGAAATTCGCTTTTTGCAAGATCAGATAACGCAACCTATTAAAGATTCAGTGGAGTTAAGGAGTGTCAGTAGGCATGAAATGGCTAAGAAAGAAGAATAATCACCAGCCATCGCTTTCATTAGAGCAACAACGAACCGAAAAGTTGGCAGAATTGGGCGCTAAACTTTGGGCTTTGCGTCAAGAAAAGGGTCTATCTCTAGAGCAAGTGGTTGTATTAACCAGGATTCCTCAACGATTATTGCAGGCGATCGAAGAAGGTAATATAAACGATCTCCCAGAACCAGTCTATATTCAGGGTTTAATCAGGCAATTTGCCGATGCTCTAGGCTTGAATGGAGTAGAATTTTCTGGCACTTTTCCGATCAGTTCTGCACAATTAAGTCCTCAAGGTATGGGGAATACTTCACCCATTAATCAACTACGTCCAATTCATCTTTACTTTCTTTACATATTGCTAATCGTATGCTCTGTAAATGGGTTGTCTCAGTTATTAAATAACGCGGTACTACAAGCAAGTAATAGCCAAAACCAAATATACCCAAAACAAAAATCCCTTGTTAACCCAGAGCCAACCCAACCAAAAGATTCCCTAAAAGTTCAACCTGTCAGTAATCCCGTTGACGGCGGACAAGAGGCACAGGTTGTACAAATTGGTGTCACTTTGAAAGCGTCATCTTGGATTCGCGTCATAGCCGATGGTAAAACCGAGTTTGAGGGTATTCTTCCAGAGGGAACTCACCGGATTTGGAAAGCTCAAGAGCAACTGACAGTGAAAACTGATAATGCTGGTGGTGTGTTGATGAGCGTCAATCAGGAGAAAGCTAAGGAAATGGGAGAGCCAGGGAAAGAGGAAGAAGTTAGGATTGCTGCCAAGCCTAAGTTTTGAGATCAGGGAGATGAGGAGGATGAGGGGGACAAGGAGACAAGGAGACAAGGAGGCATTTACGCCTCTCTCTCCCTTATCTCACTTGTCTGCCTTGTCTCCCTACTCCTTAATTTTCTTGCGGGGCGCGTCCATTAAGTCTGGTAAGAACTTTTAAGCGATCGCGTAATTCATCTCTTAACGCTTCTGATTGATAGCGCCACCCCCAGTTACCCTCAGCAATACTAGGAAAATTCATCCGCGCTTCGTTTCCTAATCCCAAAACATCTTGCAAGGGAATAATCGCTTGATTAGCTATAGAACTCAAAGCTAGGCGAATTAAATCCCACTGGATGCCTTCAGGACTAATAGAACCTAAATAAAGCCATAAGTTATGCTTTTCGTTGTCATTAGCTGAATTGAACCAGCCTACAGTTGTGTCATTATCATGAGTGCCAGTATAAACTACAGCATTTCGCGGGTAATTGAATGGTAAGAATGGATTAGCGGGATCAGAACCAAAGGCAAACTGCAAAACCTTCATTCCAGGAAATTCATACTTGTCTCGGAGCGCTTCTACCTCTGGTGTAATTACTCCCAAATCTTCTGCCAAGACGGGTAGCTTGCCCAACTTCTCCCTAATCGCTGCAAAAAAAGCGTCTCCAGGCGCTTCCACCCATTCGCCATTCATGGCAGTTTCTTCGCCTTTGGGTACTGACCAATATGCCTCGAAGCCCCGGAAGTGGTCAATGCGAATTATATCTACATAATCTAGCATTGCCTCAAAGCGTTGCACCCACCATTTAAAGTCTTGTTTTTGCAATTCCTCCCAGTTATAAACTGGGTTGCCCCACAATTGACCGGTGGCGCTAAAGTAATCTGGTGGAACTCCCGCCATTTGAGCAGCTTCTCCAGTCTCTTCGTCTAAGCAAAAGATGTCGGGATGTGCCCACACATCGGCACTATCGTGAGATACGTAAATAGGAATATCGCCAATAATGTCAATACCGCGCATATTGGCGTAGCTTTTCAGGTCTGACCACTGCCGGAAAAACTCAAATTGGACGAACTTGTAATAAAAAATATCTTCGTTGAGCCAATTCTCTGCTTGAGCTAATGCTTCGGGTTTCCGTTTGACAAATTCTGCTTCCCATGTATGCCAGCTTGCACCATTATGGGCATCTTTCAGCGCCATAAATAAGGCGTAATTCTCTAGCCAGTAGGCTTTACTGTCGCAAAAACCTGCAAACTCGTTTTTTTGGATGTCCGTAGCATTCACTTTAAAGTTTTCACAGGCTTTTTTAAGTAGCCCAATCTTAATTGGCACAACTTGGTCAAAGTCTACCTTTTCTACCGGAAATCCTGGTAAGTTGGCAAAGTCTTCTTCAGATAGCAAACCCTCATCTCGCAGTTTTTCTGGGCTAATCAACAGGGGATTTCCTGCCATTGCCGAGTAGCACATATATGGGGAATTACCGTATCCAGTGGGGCCTAGGGGTAAAACTTGCCAATATTGTTGATGGGTATCTTTGAGAAAATCAATAAAGCGATAGGCTTCTAAGCCTAAATCTCCAACGCCAAATCGACTAGGAAAGGATGTAGGATGCAGCAAAATACCACTGGATCTAGGAAAAGGCATAAGTAACCTGAATTATGAGAGAGAGCAATTGTTTGATGCACACGCTACGCGATCGCCCAAGGGGCAGTGGCAAAGCCAACGCATCGAATTTATCACGGAACAGTATTTGCGCGGTAAATCAAGTAAACTCATTTTGTTTGTCCTTTGTCATTTGTCCTTTGTCCTTTGGGAATAACCAATGACTAATGACCAATGACTAATGACCAATGACTAATGACTAAATAAATATGACTTACCGAAATCCTGCACCGACAGTTGATATCATCATTGAACTAGTAGATCGACCTCATCGGCCAATAGTGTTAATTGAAAGACATAATCTACCTTTAGGTTGGGCTATTCCTGGTGGGTTTGTAGATTATGGAGAAGCCGTGGAAGTGGCGGCCCGGCGAGAAGCTGAGGAAGAAACGGGTTTGCGGGTGGAATTAGTTGAACAATTACTGGTGTATTCTGACCCCAATCGCGATCCGCGTCAGCATACGATTAGTATCGTATTTTTGGCGACAGCTACGGGGGAACCCAAGGCTGGGGATGATGCCAAGGGTGTAGGAGTTTTTGAGTATTGGTGTGTGCCTGGTAATTTATGTTTTGACCACGATCGCATTCTGCGCGATTATTGGCGGTATCGGCATTATGGGATACGTCCGAGGTTGGGGTAAGAGGGACGAACCGCCAAGACGCAGAGAGCGCAGAGAGAAGAGGAGAGGAATACCTGTGACACAAAGTTTTTGTGATTATACTGTGTCAGTGGTATTTAAAGGTGCATTATGGATGCTGAGGAACTGTTGGAGAAATACGCCGCAAGCGAACGGAATTTTCGTTCAGTAAATTTGAGTCAAGAAAATCTCAAAGGTGCAGACCTCCGTGATATAGACCTATACGATGCAAATTTGACTGGCGTTGATTTAAGTGGGGCAAACCTAACCCAAGCGAAACTTAATAGTACAAATCTCACTAAAGCGTCTCTAACAGATACAAATTTAAATTCAGTGAGTGGTACTTCAGCAATTTTTGCTTGGACAGACCTCAATGGTGCTGACTTAAGTTGGTCAACTCTGAATAGCGCAAATTTGAATCATGCAAACTTAGAACAGGCAAACCTGACAGGCATAGACTTAAGTAGTGCAAAATTAATCCGTGCCAACTTAGATACAGCAAATTTAAGTGGAGCAAATTTTAGTAGTGCAGACCTGACTGCGGCTTCTTTAGCTGAGGCTAATCTTAGTAAAGATAATCTAACTAAGGCAAATTTGGTTCAGGCGTACTTGATTGGAGCAAACTTAACTCTGGCAAATTTAACTGAGGCAATATTGCAAAGTGCCAAACTCCAAGGAAGTATATTTCATAGAGCTAATCTCTACCAAGTTGATCTCTCAGGTATGAATTTGGCTGATATAGATTTCACAGCAGCATCTCTTCAAAGTACAAACCTTACAAAAGCATTTCTCCAAGGAGCTAATTTAGAAAAAGCCAGTCTGCGATGGGCAAATTTAACCAAGGCAAATTTAGATGGAGCAAACTTGAGAAGGGCTGATTTAACTGGGGCAGATGTTTATGGAGCAACCTTTAAAGATGCTGACCTAACTGGTGCGATAATGCCAGATGGAGAAGTTTATAAACCGATCGCAGCTGAAGCGGAAATCGGTAAACAGGAAACATCGTTAGAGAAAGTAATATCTATGACCCGTAAAGTAATTAATACTGATAACGCACCCGCACCAGTCGGCCCTTATAATCAAGCGATCGCAGCTTCAGGTCAATTTGTATTCATCGCTGGGCAAATTGCCATCGATCCCCGCCTTGGTGATGTCGTCTACACTGATGATGTCAAAAAGCAAACTGAGCAGGTATTAGCTAATCTTGAAGCCATCCTCACAGCAGCCGGAGCAACTTTTGAAGATGTGGTGAAGACCACTGTATTTTTAGCTGATATGAATGATTTCGCGGCGGTGAATGCCGTTTATGCTAAATATTTTCCGGAAAATACAGCCCCAGCGCGGGCTTGTGTGCAGGTATCACGCTTACCTAAAGATGTGTTGGTAGAAATTGATGCGATCGCTGTAATTAGCGGTTAGTGCCAATACACTCACAAAAGAAGCCTACAACTCTCCAAACAAACTAGGCTTTCTTATTGACTTTTTTTCTTAAAAGCTATAAATCTTTTTTAGGGGTTAATTAAAATTAATTAGCAAAAAAACTGAGAAAACTTCCTAATGGAGAGTTGCAAATGAGTGTGAGGAAAAAGAGCTTATTGGGCGCTGGCGCGGCATTTGCAGTGCTTACAGGTTTAGTAGTCAGCACAGTAGGGGCTATGCAGGCAACGATCGCCAACCCCACTGCTAATCAACAAACACCACGCTTACTTGCCCAAGGGCAGAAGACTTTAACAATAGTTTTTCCCAGTCGAGCCGATTCTACAGACTTGCAAAATAAGGCAAATGCGGTAGGAGCTTTTTTATCCAAAGAGTTAGGAATTCCAGTCGTCGCCCAAGTTGGTGATGATACAGCTGCTGTGGAAGCTTTGAGAGCAAATCGGGCTGATGTCGCTTTTTTAAGTAGCCGTCCGGCTTTGAAAGCGAAACAATTAGCAAACGCCAGCTTGTATCTAGCCGAAGTTCGTTCCACTTATTCTGGAAGATACACCTATAGCTCAACATTTGTTGTTCCTAAGAATAGTCCCCTCAAAACTCAAAATTCAGCTAGAGCCACTTTAGAACAACTGCGGGGCAAGAAAATTGCTTTTACTTCCCCTACTTCTGGCTCTGGGTTTATTATTCCTGTGGCTGAGTTGGTCAAACAAAAATTTGTACCCAACCGCGATCGCTTAGATGATTTCTTTGGTCAAGTTTCTTACGGTGGCAATTACAGCAAAGCCTTACAAGCAGTTGTGCGCGGTCAAGCTGATGTGGCTGTTGTGTCAGAATATGCCCTGAATCCACCTTATATCACCGCCGAAGAAAAGAGTCAGTTACGGGTTCTGCACAAAATTAATGGTGTACCTGCCCACGGTATTGCCATTGATGATGATGTTCCAGCCCCAACACGGGAAAAAATCATCAACGCTTTACTGAAATTAAATCAGTCGCAAAATAATAAGTTGTTAAGCGACTTGTATAATTCCACAGAATTAGTGCGAATTAATCACGATCGTCACTTAGCAACTATCCGTGAAGCTCTGCAAATTGCTGGCATTGAACCATAATTTAGTTAACAGTTATTCAGTGAACATCTTGAATAACTATTAGCAGATGTTTTAAAAGTAGTCGGCTGTAATTTTAGGTAGTTTTAGATCCCCCCTAACCCCCCTTAAAAAGGGGGGAACCGGAATTAAAGTCCCCCTTTTTAAGGGGGATTTAGGGGGATATAAAACGTTTTATTACCGACCAAAGAACTTTTAAAACATCCTTTTAGCAGATAAATAAATTTCTATGAATGATTATGTTATTGAGTGTCATAACTTAGAGACAGCTTATACTCCGTCTCTCAATCGTCCTATTCTCAACGGGATTAATTGCCAGATTAAACGCGGTGAATTTGTCGTTTTACTGGGGCTAAATGGTGCTGGGAAATCTACATTACTACGATCGCTAGTTGGACTAGTGCCATCTGTGAGAGGAGAAATCATCGTCAATAATGTTGAGATGAATTCCCGAACACTGCCAAAAATTCGGCGTGATGTTGGGATGTTATTTCAAGGTGGCGGATTGATTCGGCAGTTATCAGCACTGGAAAATGTCTTGTGCGGATGCCTTGGTAAAAGAACAACTTGGCAAACACTGTTGGGATTTTCCAAACGCGATCGCATCTTGGCACTAAATTTATTAGAACAGTTAGGACTCGGAGAGTTAGCTTTTCAAAAAACCAGTCAATTAAGTGGCGGACAGCAACAACGAGTAGCGATCGCTCGGACTTTAATTCAATCACCGCAAATTCTCTTAGTCGATGAACCCATCACTGGGTTAGATGTTATGGCATCCCAACAAGTCATGGAAACTCTATCTGAATTACACACTCAGCAAGGCATGACTATTGTCGCAGTTTTACACGATTTGGGAATTGCAGAAAAATATGCAGGGCAAGCGATCGTCTTAGATGCTGGACGCGTCGTTTATCAAGGATTTTGTGACAACTTACAAGCTCAATTTGCTAGAGTTTCTGCTTGAGTGGGATTTAATTTAAGAGGATGTTTGAAAAGTCCTCTTCTTGGTAGCAAAACGTTTTAGATCCCCCTAAATCCCCCTTAAAAAGGGGGACTTTGATTCCGGTTCCCCCCTTTTTTAAGGGGGGTTAGGGGGGATCAATAAGTGCCTAAAATCACAGCCAACCACTTTTCAAACAACCTCTAATACAATATGAGTTACTTTTTTAAGTCAAAACGCTTACGCTTCTACCCTTGGCTGAGTTCTCTACTCATCTTATTAATTGTCGTAGTAGTTTATGGTTGGGCTTTGCGAGGACTCAAACTCGATTTTGAACTGCTAAGTTCTAGTTGGCCATATATCACCGATTTTATTACCCGGTTATTTCCTCCTGATTGGAAAGTTTTAGATATTGCAGTTAAGGCACTAATTGAAACTGTACAGATGTCTTTATGGGGAACTACCATTGGAGCAATTCTTTCTGTACCCATTGCTATAGCTAGCGCCAGCAATATTGCGCCTGGGTGGTTGCGATCGCTAGCTAATTTGCTGCAAAATACTGTACGTTCTGTTCCCTCAATTATTCTGGGGCTAATTTTTGTTGCCGCCACTGGGTTAGGCGCACCAGCAGGAACTTTAGCTTTGGGAATCTACACCATCGGCTACCTTGCCAAATTTTATCAACAGGCAATTGAAGCGGTTGATCCGCGTTCTCTTGAATCGTTGCAAGTTATCGGAGCCTCCAAGTTACAGATTGCTCAATACGGCATTCTCCCGCAAGTGCTACCTCTGGGATTGGGTTACACCTTTTGGATGTTTGAGTACAACATCCGTGCTGCTTCTGTCTTGGGTGTAGTTGGTGCAGGTGGTATTGGCTTTCAGTTAAAAAGTTACATCGACGGGTTTGAGTACACCAAAGCAACAACTATGATGTTAGTACTTTTGGTTGTCGTCACAGTAATTGATACTTTTAGTAGCCAATTACGTCATCGTCTCGATTCTATGTAGTATTTAATTGTTAATTTTAAATTTGAGGCAAACCTATATAACTTTGGGAATACTGAAACTAAGTACCCTGAAGGAGTATTAAAAATGGCAGAGAATCGTATCAGTGCCACCCTCGCCCCAGCAGACAAAGAAGCAGTCATGCAGGCGATCGCTACTATTAAAGAAAAGTTACCATTTTTGGTTGATTTGACCCCTGAAGATCGGCGAACAATGCTGAAGATGGGAGATAAAAGTCGGGCTTTTGTCAGCAAAGCCTTAGAAGTGGCAACACAAAACCCTAACTTTTTGCCTCGTTACTTTGATTTAGAAGAAATGCGTCGGGACTTGGAAATATATGAGGACTTGTATCCGGTGCTGTTGTCTCTAACGCAACTGCAAGAATTGGTGGATGATACCTGTATAGCTGCTGCTAGTGAAGCGTATGCAGCAGCATTAGCAGTTTATAGTTATGCCAAAGCTAGCGGTGATGTCGCAGGTTTAGATGCAGTAATTGATGAGATGGGACGCAGGTTTAACCGCCGTTCTAAGAAAAAGCAATCCGAAGTCCCAGTTAGCTAAAACTTGCTAGGCAATTATATCAGTTGTCAACTTGGTAAAATAAACATCATCTGTAGGGGCATAACATTGTTATGCCCTTTTTGCGTCTTGAATCCAAAGATTCTTGAAACCCGCGAAGGCGGGTTTTGTCTGTATAGCCGCGATTTCATAATCGTCAGGGCGTTTTTGAGCCTCAGAAGGTCAAAGTTGAGCCTCAGAAGGTCAACGTCGAGCCTCAGAAGGTCAATGTCGAGCTTCAGAAGGTCAACGTCGAGCCTCAGAAGGTCAATGTCGAGCCTCAAAAGGTCAACGTCGAGCCTCAGAAGGTCAATGTCGAGCCTCAAAAGGTCAATGTCGAGCCTCAAAAGGTCAACGCATAAAAATTATCTAAAAAAAATTTAGTAAATTCCGAAATCTGCTTTGTATCTTTAGTAGTTATTCTGTAAACAATTAGCACTTCAAAATCTAATCTTGTAATGAACCCACAAAACAAGCCCAAGAGTCTACAAGATATTCTTAAGCAACGTCAACAATCAGGTTTTGTGGGTCGTGAAGACCAAGTAAACCAATTTCGCCAAAATTTAGCATTAACCCCAGAAGACGATCGCCGTCGTTTTCTGTATAACGTTTGGGGTCAAGGCGGAGTCGGTAAAAGCACTCTGTTGCGGCAGTTTCGTAAAATTGCTGACGAAGCTAAAATTATTTCGGCTTACATCGATGAAGCTGAAAAAACTATACCAGAAGTTATGGGTCGTTTAGCTGAGGAGTTAGAACGGCAAGGTCATAAACTAACGCATTTTACAGAACGCTACAAAGTTTACCGTCAAAAGCGCCAAGAATTAGAAACCGATCCAGAAGCACCTCAAGGTTTTTCGGCTTTCGTAGGCAAAACCGTTTTTAAAACTGGTGTGCGTCTTGCACGTCGTGTTCCCGTTGGTGGTGCTGTATTTGATTTTGTAGATGAGGATGCTTTTGCTACCCAAGCCGGCGAATGGGCATCTTATGTTGCAAAAAAAATCACAAATAAAGATGAGGTGCGGTTAATTCAAGAACCTGAAGAAGTTCTGACTCCGTTATTTTTGCAAGATATTTTTAAAATTGCTAAAGAAACTGCTGTTGTCCTGTTTTTTGACACTTATGAACGCACCGGAGAATTTCTAGATAACTGGCTGCGAGAAATTCTAGAGGGTCGCCACGGTGAAGTATCTCTCAATATATTGATAACCATTGCCGGTCGGCAAGAATTAGATAAAAATTATTGGGCACCTTATGAGGGGTTAATAGTTCGTTTCCCTCTAGAACCCTTTACAGAAGAAGAAGCCCAACAATATCTAACTCGCAAAGGCATTACAGACAACCGCATTATTGAAGTGATTTTGCACCTTTCTGGAAACTTACCCCTGCTAGTAGGAATGCTAGCAGATGCTCATCCCAATGACCCCAACCAGGTAATTGAACCTAGCAGCAGTGCTGTAGAACGCTTTTTAAAATGGATTGACGATCCCAAGCAGCGACAAGTGGCGCTTGATGCTGCCATTCCTCGGTGTTTGAATCGGGATGTTATAGCCAAGTTAAGACCAGAAAAAGAAGCTGACGAATTATTTACTTGGCTAAAAGAAACATCCTTTGTCAACGAACGCAGTAACGGTTGGGCTTATCATGATGTAGTTAAAACGCAAATGTTACGTCACAAACGTCTTTCATCGCCGCAAAGTTGGGCTGATTTACATAGCAAATTGGCTGATTATTATGACACCTTGCGAAATGAACTGCAATTGGATGAAATGAAAGCCTGGGGAGATCAAACTTGGCAAAGTCATAAGCTCAACGTTTTGTATCACCGCTTATGCCAATCACCACAAAAGTACTTACCCATAGCCCTCAATGAATTTCTTGCTGCACTCAAAAATCAACGGACTTTTGCTCAACTTTGGGTAGCAACAATGCTTCAGGCTGGTAAAGATGTGGATTCTAGCGAAGTTCAGCGTTGGGGTGAGCAACTAGGCAATTGGTTAAAAGCCTATGAAGAAAAACGCTATGAAGTTGCGGCCCAAATGCTCACAACTCTTTTGAGCAACGCTAGTCTTGAGGGTAAGTGGCGTGCAGTAGCCTTAGATTGGCGTGGTTATATCTACTCGCAATCTAATCAATACTCAAAAGCACTAGAAGATTTTACCGAAGCTATCAAGTTAGCACCTGAAGAAGTTGAGTATTTAACAGTTCGAGGTATGACTTACTGCCAAATGCAGCGCTACCCGGAAGCACTACTAGACTTTAACCGTATTATTCAGCTTAACCCGAATTATCAGTGGGCGATCGCCAATCGGGGTGTCACTTACCGTCTCATGTACCGCTATGATGAAGCACTGCAAGACTTTAACCGTGCTATTGAACTTGATCCTAATGACCAATGGGCACTGGCTCATCGAGGTGTAACTTACTGTTATATGCAGTGTTACCCAGAATCACTAGCAGACTTAGACAGCGCCATTAAACTTGACCCCAATTATCAATGGGCGATCGCTAGTAGAGGTGATACTTACCGCTATATGCAACGCTATAATGAAGCCTTGCAAGACTTTAACCGTGCCATTGAACTTGATGCCAATTTTCAATGGGCACCAGCCACGGGATTTAGAGGTTTTATTTACCGCCAAATGCAGCGCTATTCTCAAGCAACGCAAGATTTAGACACCAGCGTTGTCGCAAACCCCAATTACCAATGGGTATTAGCGCGTCGGGGTGATACTTATCGCAAATTGCAGCGCTATAGTGAAGCACTACAAGACTTAAACCGTGCTATTGAACTTGGCCCCAAAGATGACTGGTCATTATTCAAGCGCGGTTCTATTTACTTTACACTTCAGCAATACAATCAAGCTCTCGCCGATTTCAGCCATGCGATCGATTTAAAATCTAATGATGATTGGTATTTATACCAGCGTGCTTTAACCTACCAAGCCCTTAACCAACCAGACACAGAACGAACTGACCTAGCACTTGCCATCAAGCTTGCTAAACAACATTACGAAAAAAATGCTAAAGATTCGCGTAATGCCTTTAATTTAGCCCTTTACTATTTGGCTGCTCATTACATTCAACCAGCAGAGCAGTTATATCGATATACTTTATCTCAAGGTGCTTCCTTAGAGCGTATCCGTATAGCAATTCAAGACCTAAATGACTTTTTAAATATCTTCCCTAACCATCTGCAAGCGACATCCATACAACAGTTGTTGCAGTCTTCTCTAAACTTAGGTGATGGAATTTTAAAACTAGCTGACAGTAACCCTGCAAGTCCCAAAAGCTTAGGAATTCATTAGAAGGTTAATATCTAAACTGAAGGTGTTTCAGGCAATTTGAAAAGACACCATAAATCGCCGTCAAGACAAAAGACTAATTATTGTAGAGACGGCGATTTATCGCGTCTTTAAATAAGTCACTTGTGTGTACACCGTAGCCTACAAGGGGAGGGCTTTAAATCTTACTCCCCAACGCTAGTAGGGAAGGGCCTGGGGGTGTAGCCCTACGGTATCATCTAGGTCAAAATGGGATTTGTCTAAATCCACTCAAATCCCTGTGTGGCTAAAAATTCTTTAGCTGGTTCCAAAATATCTTTGCTTAAAATCAGTTTGACTTTTGGAGAATTAAGATACAAACGAAAACGCTCAATAAAAAGTTGGTTAGCAGGTTCAATTTTCCTAATGGCACTCCAGGGAATCAACAACGGCGGAAGCCCCAAGCCAAATAAGGGGAAAATACTCAGATAAATCCCTTGAGGAGCTATACCAACATTTAAAGTCCCTTTGTAATACACCAAACCCACAGAACCGCTTTGCATTCGGGAGAAGTTTTGTGGCGGCGCTTCTTTCGTGCGGTAGAGTTTAGCCAGGCGATTCCAGTCATGACGGAATAGAAAAATCATGACTATCGTGGAAAATGTAAAAAAAACAATGTATGTCCACTGAGGGGTATGTGGCATTTGTTTTTAAATCATTGATGATTGACGCTTCAACTGTAAGCGATGTCTAACAATAAGTCTCTTTGCGCCTACGCATTCATCAATCAACTACATTCCCTTGAATTTTTCCAAATTATATTAGCATCCCAGCTAAAAATTGCTGAATAAAAATCCCATTCATTCAAAAAACTGACTTTAAATTAAAGCCAGTTTTTTGATTTTATTGCAAACTTCTAGCGGACTTTAAGGCCGAGTATTAACGGAACACACTTGAGAAGATATTATTAAGCTTTCTCATGGAAATGTCAAGATTTGACTAAATAGGTGGGTGGGAAAATCCACAAGTACGTAATTGCGAGTGAAACCTACTTCTGCAAAAAAGCAAGCTATGCCGAGCATTTCATGAGAAACAATTACAAAACTTTCAGCTATATTACATTTTGTTGCATAGTTAGGTTTATTCATGCTTACCTGCTTACATCAGCCAAACTTGCCATTAGATATGGCCACTTCCCTTAAATTCTCAGGCTGTGCATCTAAACTCTTGTCACCAAAATGCTGATTCATCAATGCGGGAACCTGTGCCGCTTGAATTCGGCTATGGCGCGTTTTATCTGGCATAACTAGGTTTGGCCCAGCTTTACAATTTTTCATACAACCAGTGCCCTTGATTGTAACTTGGTCTTCTAAACCGCGATCGCTTAAAGCTGCCTCCAACGCCTGACAAACTGCTTTACCACCGCGTTTCATACAATCAGACTTTTGACACACCAAAATTGTGGCTTTAGCCTTAGCTGGCTTTACCTTGACATTATCAATAGATTGGGGTTCTTGTACTGGTGCGATCGTTTCAACTTTCCCCATATCAGAACGCGCCGCCATCACCCGTTCAGCTTTCAGTGTGACAGTACCATCCTTCAAATCATACTTTTTGTAACCAACAACTTGCAGCCAAGTCCCTGGTGGTAAGCGCAAGTCAAAAGCAGCCCGTAAATGTTTAGCTAATTTAATGTAAGACTCACCTTCATGAGTCCCCAGGATCAAGCCTTTAAGCTTATAACCATCTTTAATAACAAAATTTATAAATCTACCCTCAAGACAAAATTCTGATACTTCCATACTCTGAGATGCACCCATTGTTTTGGTCTCCTTTTAACTAAGTACAAGCAATCAAGCAAGATATTCTCAGCAGCAGCTAAAAATTAGAACTGTTGTTAGCGATTTTCCAACAGCACTCAAGAGTCAAAATTTGCTCTTGACGAGAGGCTGTTAATCGCCGTATCACACTCCAAAGTTGAACAGCTGTCACAGGAGAGCCAATTTCAACTTTCAATGGCTGGTTAGCTGTACAAGTACAGGGAATGTCTAACTCCTTTAGGCGTTGATAGACTTGCCAGCGATCTGCCCAATTCACCTCTACAAGGTGGTTGCTTTCTATTTCTGAACTAAACGATTTCAAGAGAATTGCCCTCAAAGTGCAACAAACTTGCAGTAATTACCGCGATTTAACTCTCTGCTTAGTGAAAGTTTTAGGAGTGTAACCTCTTAAAACCAGCATAGCTTAAGTGCAAAGAATTCTCATTAATTTTGGAAAAAAAGTCAAATTTTTTTTACAGCCATCCCATATTGAGAGGGGACAGGGAGCAGAGGGGAAAAGTAATTTAATTCTTTATTCTCCGTGTTGTAAACAAATGCACATTTAGCTCCTGATGTCAATACAAAGGAGAATTTTATGTATCCTGATAGGTGTAGCATCATCCGGCAAACAATAATCTTGAGATTTTTAGTAAGTAAAAATACAAAATCTGGTGATGGCAGATTGCCTTGCACTTATTATTAAAATGTTAATATGTTGAGAATAAGCAGTTAAAATCTATAACTGTTAAAAAGAGAGGAACGCAATGTCTGAAACGCAAACTTTGTTACGAAATTTTGGTAATGTATATGACAATCCCGTGTTGCTGGATCACAGCGTCACTGCTCCAGTTACAGAAGGATTCAACGTTGTATTAGCTAGTTTCCAGGCACTGTATTTGCAGTACCAAAAGCATCATTTTGTAGTTGAAGGCTCAGAATTTTACTCTCTGCATGAGTTTTTTAACGAAAGCTACAACCAAGTACAAGACCACATCCATGAAATTGGAGAACGCTTGGATGGACTAGGTGGTGTTCCAGTAGCTACCTTTAGCAAATTAGCAGAATTAACCTGTTTTGAGCAAGAGTCTGAAGGCGTATATTCTTCTCGCCAAATGGTGGAAAATGACTTAGCCGCAGAACAAGCTATTCTTGGCGTGATTCGCCGTCAAGCTGCTCAGGCAGAGAGTTTAGGCGATCGGGGTACACGCTATCTGTACGAAAAGATTTTGTTAAAAACCGAGGAACGTGCTTATCATTTGGCTCACTTCCTCGCTAAAGATAGCTTAACTTTAGGGTTTGTCCAAGCGGCTCAAAGCTAAAACTCTCATAATCTAGATGTGTTTACCTAGACTGAAAGAAAAAGTTGGCAGCACGAACTCTTAAAATATTATAAAGAATGGCAGAGAATGATACCTTTATTCCTCTGCCATTTTTAATTTAAGTAAACATATCATCATAAGATTTAATGTTGAAAATATTTGGCAATTAAATATTTAAAAAATATTTTTATTTAAGAAATTTATTTGGGCTGAATAAGCGAACAGATATATGCCATAATAAATTACTATTTGTTGCAAAGTTTTATCAAACTAAATAACAGAAATTTGCAAAAGCTTTAAAAATTTACTCGTCACAATTAAATAGTATTAGAAATACAAAATAATCATAGGGCATTGGGTATTTGGGTTAGGGGGGAGGTGACAGAGAACACAAAGTAATCTGTACCCTCTAACCCGAATTTCTCACGTATTGTGTGGTTAGGGTGGGGAGTGTGGGAGGTGTGGGAGGCAATGCAGCGTTCATTGATGTGCAGTTATTTAATTCCTCCTCTTTCTCCCCACACTCACGCTCATTTCTCACTTGTGAGAAATCTAGGTCTAACCTGTACCCTATTCCCTAGTTCCCAATCCTTTCATGTCATCAAACCTAGAAAACTTAATAATAAAAAGCACGACAGGGTGTAAAGACCCTTAAAATAATCAGGATTTGTATTCTCATACTCCAAGGCAACGACTATGCCCCGCCGTGACGACCTCAGGAAGATTCTACTGTTAGGCTCTGGCCCAATTGTGATTGGACAAGCCTGTGAGTTTGACTACTCTGGCACTCAAGCCTGCAAAGCGCTGCGCGAAGAAGGCTATGAAGTAGTTTTGGTCAACTCAAACCCTGCAACGATTATGACCGACCCGGAAACGGCCGATCGCACTTACATTGAGCCGTTAACTCCAGAATTGGTTGAAAAAGTCATTGAGAAAGAACGCCCCGATGCTTTATTACCAACGATGGGAGGACAAACCGCCCTCAACCTCGCCGTTGCTTTAGCCAAAAATGGGGTGTTAGAAAAGTACGGCGTTGAGTTAATCGGCGCTAAACTGCCAGCGATCGAAAAAGCCGAAGATCGAAAACTGTTCGGTGAAGCAATGGCAAGAATTGGGGTAGCTGTGTGTCCTAGCGACACAGCCGAAACTTTGGAAGAAGCCAAAGCGGTTGCCCGTCAAATTGGTAGTTATCCCCTAATTATTCGTCCAGCTTTCACTATGGGTGGAAGTGGTGGCGGTATTGCCTACAACCAAGAAGAATTTGAAGAAATGGCACAGGTAGGTATAGATGCCAGCCCCGTTTCGCAAATTCTCATTGACCAGTCTTTACTGGGCTGGAAAGAATATGAACTCGAAGTGATGCGTGATTTGGCAGATAACGTGGTGATTATCTGTTCCATCGAAAACCTTGACCCTATGGGCATTCACACCGGGGACTCAATTACCGTCGCTCCCGCGCAAACCCTTACTGATAAAGAATATCAAAGGCTGCGGGATATGGCAATTAAAATCATCCGCGAGATCGGGGTGGAAACTGGCGGTTCTAATATTCAATTTGCCGTTAATCCTCTGAATGGGGATGTGGTGGTAATTGAGATGAACCCCCGTGTTTCCCGCAGTTCAGCTTTGTCTTCCAAAGCTACGGGTTTTCCCATCGCTAAAATGGCAGCAAAATTGGCTGTGGGCTACACCTTGGATGAAATTAAAAATGACATCACCAAGAAAACTCCCGCATCCTTTGAGCCGACAATTGACTATGTGGTGACAAAAATCCCCCGCTTCGCCTTTGAAAAGTTCCCTGGTTCTGACCCAGTGCTGACAACCCAAATGAAATCAGTCGGGGAAGCAATGGCAATTGGGCGAACTTTCAACGAATCCTTCCAAAAGGCACTGCGATCGCTCGAAACAGGACGCGCTGGTTGGGGTTGCGATAAAGCTGAGAAATTACCCAGTGGTGAACAAATTCGCGCCCAACTGCGGACACCTAACCCCGATCGCATTTTCTCTGTGCGTCATGCCTTGCAGCAAGGGATGACTATTGAAGAAATCTATGAACTGACTGGTATTGACCGATGGTTCTTGGATAAATTGCAGCAACTCCTAGATGTCGAAAAATTCCTGAAGCGGACACCTTTGCAGCAATTGACAAAAGAGCAACTTTATGAGGTGAAGCGGGACGGATATAGCGATCGCCAGATTGCTTATGCCACCAAAACCACCGAAGATGAAGTTCGCGCTTACCGCAAGTCGCTAGGAATTATCCCAGTTTACAAAACAGTGGATACCTGCGCGGCTGAGTTTGAAGCCTTTACCCCCTACTACTATTCTACCTACGAAGAAGAAACAGAGGTAATGCCCGCAACCAAGCCCAAAGTGTTGATTTTGGGTGGTGGCCCCAACCGCATTGGACAGGGAATTGAGTTTGATTATTGTTGTTGTCACGCCGCCTACGCCTTGAAGGATGCGGGGTATGAGACGATTATGGTCAACTCCAACCCAGAGACAGTTTCGACAGACTATGATACCAGCGATCGCCTTTACTTTGAGCCTTTAACAAAAGAAGATGTTCTTAACATCATCGAAACTGAAAATCCAGTTGGGGTAATAATCCAGTTTGGCGGACAAACCCCGCTAAAGTTGGCTATTCCTTTACAAGAGTTTCTTAACAATGACACTTCTGGACTGCTGACTAAAATTTGGGGTACATCCCCAGATTCCATCGACATGGCAGAAAACCGGGAGCGGTTTGAAAAGATTCTCCAAGAGTTAAATATTGCCCAACCGCCGAATGGGATTGCACGGAGTTACGAAGATGCGCTGATTGTTGCCAAACGCATTGGCTATCCGGTAGTGGTGCGTCCTAGCTATGTGTTAGGCGGACGAGCGATGGAAATCGTTTATTCCGATGCTGAGTTGGAACGCTACATGAGCTTTGCAGTACTCATAGAACCAGAACATCCAATTTTGATTGATAAGTTTTTGGAAAATGCCATCGAAGTCGATGTCGATGCGATCGCCGATCACACTGGACGGGTGGTTATTGGTGGTATCATGGAACACATCGAGCAAGCAGGTATTCACTCAGGAGATTCCGCTTGTTCTTTACCTTCCATTTCCTTATCACCAGCAGTTCTCAATCAAATTCGCACTTGGACGGTGCAGCTAGCACAAGCGCTGTCAGTCGTGGGGTTGATGAATATCCAATTTGCTGTTGTGGGTGCAAGCAGCTATTCTCCCCAAGTTTACATTTTGGAAGCCAACCCCCGCGCCTCTCGCACAGTACCATTTGTATCTAAAGCAACAGGCGTACAGTTAGCGAAATTAGCATCTTTAATCATGTCGGGTAAAACCTTAGAGGAGCTACATTTCACCGAGGAAGTTATTCCCACCCATATTGCTGTAAAAGAAGCTGTATTACCCTTTAATAAATTCCCAGGAACTGATACAATATTGGGCCCAGAAATGAGATCCACTGGTGAGGTGATGGGGATTGACAGCGACTTTGGCCGGGCCTTTGCCAAAGCAGAACTGGGTGCTGGGGAGCGTTTACCACTGACTGGAACTGTATTTGTATCAATGAGCGATCGCGATAAAGCTGCTGCTGGTGCTGTGGTGAAGGAGTTTATCGATTTGGGCTTTACAGTGATGGCTACCCTTGGTACACGGCGAGTTCTTCTGGAACAGGGGTTAAATATTGAATTAGTGTTAAAACTCCATGAAGGCCGTCCCCACGTCTTGGATGCAATCAAGAATCAAAAAATCCAACTTATTATCAACACACCTTCCGGGGAAGAAGCCCACACTGATGCTAGGTTAATCCGTCGCACAGCCTTAGCTTACAAAATTCCCATCATTACTACCATCGCTGGCGCAAAAGCTACCGTCGCCGCTATCCGTTCTTTACAAAATACAACTTTGGACGTAAAAACCATTCAGGAATACTGCCCGATTACGAGGTAGTACAGAGTAGGGGATTAGGGGGGCAGGGGGCAGGAGGCAGGAGGCAGGGGAGACAAGGAGATAAACAAAACTCTTAACTCAGCACTCAGCACTCTTAACTCAGCACTCTTAACTCAGCACTCAGCACTCCTAATGCCCAACTCCCAAAAAAATTAAGTAATTGTTATAAGAGAATGACTATAGTTCTCATTAGAGATATCTTAGCAAATATGAGGAAGCTTATGTTCACTAAATAATTTCTGAAATTGACTTATAGTCAGCCTTTAGAGAGAGGGCGATATTTCATAAACTGGAAAAACCAGGAAATTTAATGTTGCTATATAGCCAAAACATTCTCATAAATGTTACAATTATTAATAAGGCTCCAATAAAAAAATGTTTAAGAAGCTACCTTTTATCTAACTGTAGATACTTGTGAAAAGTAGGAAATAACTGTAACTTTTAGCAGTTAAGAAGCCTAAATTTGTTTATTATGAGCAGCCGAATTTATCGGGCGCGTAAGTTGCAAACCATACATGGGTTCCCAGTCTGACTGGGTAGCACCCTAATAAATAAAGCATCTATCCCTTAATGACCCTACCGCCAAACCCATCATTACCAAAGAGTAGCGCCATGAAGACCGCTCAGACAGCCACAGACCTCGTGCGGACTTACCTGCGTGAGATTGGCCGTGTGCCACTCTTAACACACGAGGAAGAGATTTTTTATGGTAAACAAGTGCAACGTTCTTGTACTTTGCACGAATCAAGAGAATCTCTTGCCACCCAGTTAGGTCGTCAACCGACCTTAGAAGAGTGGGCCAAAGCGACAAAGTTAGAACCAGCAGAATTGAATGAAGCGATCGCTGATGGTGAAATTGCCAAGCGTAAGATGGTAGAAGCCAATTTGCGGCTGGTAGTCTCCGTTGCTAAAAAGTACATCAAGCGCAACGTCGATTTACTGGACTTAATCCAAGAAGGTAGTATTGGTATGCAACGTGGCGTAGAAAAATTTGACCCTACCAAAGGGTATAGATTTTCTACTTATGCCTATTGGTGGATTCGGCAAGCTATCACTCGTGCTATAGCCGAAAAAGCCCGTACTATTCGGCTGCCCATTCATATTACTGAAAAATTAAATAAGATTAAAAAGGCACAGCGCCAATTGTCTCAAAAGTTGGGACGCGCTCCTACAGCTGGTGAGCTAGCTCAAGAATTAGAATTGACCCCCAAACAAGTACGAGAGTATCTAGAAAAGGCGCGTTTGCCCCTTTCCTTGGATTTGCGGTTGGGCGATAACTACGACACAGAACTCGGAGAAATGCTCGAAGATCCAGGAGCATCTCCAGAAGAGTTTGTCATGCAATCTTCCCTATCTTATGACTTAGATCGTCTCATGGGCGATCTTACGCCGCAGCAGAGGGAAGTAATCACACTACGCTTTGGTTTAACTGATGGGCAAGCGCTGACTCTGGCTAAAATCGGTGAAATACTGAACATCAGCCGCGAAAGAGTCCGGCAAATTGAGCGGGAAGCTTTAACCAAACTTCGCAAGTCTAAAGCCAACATGGGTGAATATTTGGCAAGTTAAAAGCAGAGACGCGATTAATCGCGTCTGCACAAGAATTAGGAGTGAGGAGTTTTTAATTAACTTCTCACTCCTTACTTTATTTGTTAGGGTGAGAAAATACGCTGACTTTAGTACGGTTACACCTACTTCCATCAGAAAGCGAGGCTGTTACATTAGTTGACAGGAAGACAAAACAGCTAGCTAAGTCAAATCCAAAACAGACATTTAGTATTAAAATCACAAGCACCGTAGCCAGTAGTGGTAGTTAAGGAGCTAAAAAATGAGTAACCCATCCAATCGTGTCTCAGAATTTTTCAATAGCGAATCAGAAACCAACGATTTACTATGGCAGTATGTTAAATCCTTGAGTCCAGAGACAGTTACCCAGCTATCTAAACCTACATCTGCCGAAGTTTTTCAGGTGATGGAACGGAATATTACAGGACTATTGGGTAATCTACCTTCAGAACATTTTGGCATCACCGTCAGCACCAGTCGGGAAAGTCTGGGTCGACTTTTGGCTTCTGCTATGATTAGTGGTTACTTCTTACGTAATGCCGAACAGAGAATGAATTTTGAACTCGCCCTACAAGGGACTGAAACCAACAACACCGAAGTTGACTAGAAATAGAAAAGTTAGCAAACTCTATATTGTTGTTGGGCTGATTGCTATCCACAGTCACGGTTATAGGAATTAAAAATAAGGCTCTGCGAAATCTTTGGCGCTAATTCCCAATAATTATTCAGCTAGATTTTTGAAAATATCCAAAACAGTGACGTATTAAGGTTGAAATTTAAAAAATCAAAACTCGGCAGAGTTAAAATTAATCTGCCGAGTTTTGTTGTTAATCATCTCCCCCTTTTGTCCATCAATTATGAGTGAAACCAGTTCTTTCCCGCCCCATAAAATCATTGGTGTTGCAGTAATTTGGAATGACCAAAAGCAAATTTTAATCGATCGCCGTCGTCCAGAAGGAGCAATGGGCGGTTTGTGGGAATTTCCTGGTGGTAAAATCGAGCCTGGTGAAACTATTCAAGAGTGTATTCAACGGGAAATTTCCGAAGAACTAGGAATAGTAATTGAGGTGGGAGAGCATCTGATTACTATTGACCACACCTATACAAATTTGCGCGTTAGCCTCACAGTGCATCACTGCTGCCATGTTACAGGTGTTCCCCAACCTTTAGAATCAGATGAAATTCGCTGGGTAACTTTGGAAGAGCTGGAACAGTTTACTTTTCCGAAAGCAAATACTCAAATTATTGCTGCTTTAAAAGGGAATTGAGAATTGGGAATTGGGAATGGGGAAGAGTTTTTTAATACTTAATGCTCAATGCTTCTCTAAAAGAGGCTGGGCCAAAGATTTCTCTAGGAGACGCTGGGTGAACGCTCAAATGCCCAATTCCCAATTTCCAATGCCCAATACCGTAACAATCTATTAATTGCATCAGGTTGAGTCCCGCAATTTTCTACAATAGGCGCAGAGACTTTGATAAAAGATATCAACAAATAAATGCCTAAAACTGTTGCCGATGTGATGAGCCGCGATCCTATTGTCGTTCGTGCGGAAACTCCACTGAAGGAAGCTATCCAAATTCTCGCAGAACGCCACATCAGCGGACTACCTGTTGTGGATGATGCCGGGAAATTGGTGGGCATTATCTCAGAAACCGATTTGATGTGGCAAGAAACTGGTGTTACTCCACCTGCGTACATTATGTTTCTTGATAGCGTTATCTATTTAAAAAATCCTGCTACGTATGAACGTGACTTACATAAAGCACTAGGGCAAACCGTTGGGGAGGTGATGAGTAAAAACCCGATCGCAATTTCCCCTGATAAAACTTTAAAAGAAGCCGCTACAATCATGCACGATCGCAGCGTTCACCGCTTGCCAGTACTTGATGGCACAGATCAAGTAATTGGTATCCTCACTCGTGGTGATATTATTCGGGCAATGGCAGCAAGTCAAGATTAATCAGTTAACAGTTAACAGCTTGATAATTGTTAACTATTTTTTACACTTTTGAAAATCAAGGATAACTAAATGAGTATTACTTCGGAGTCTGTTAAGCAATTGCTAAGTTCTGAAGATTTAGGCGATCGCTTACGTGCAGTAAATCAAATCCGCCAACTGGAACCTACGGTTGGCTTTGAATTGATTCAAACTGCTATTAGCGATCGCAATTCCCGTGTCCGTTACTCAGCAGTGAGTCAAATGGATACACTCGGAACACAAGATTTACAATTATCTTTGGATATCTTGCGCGATCGCTTGCTTCATGACTCTGAAGTAGATGTACAAGCAGCAGCAGCAGACTGTATAGGCGCACTCCAACTACATGACGCTTTTGAAGACTTAAAGGAGGTTTACTACAAGACTGATGAATGGCTAATACAATTTAGTATCATCGCTACATTAGGAGCATTGGGCGATCCACGAGCCTTTGAATTGCTCAAAGAGGCACTCTCATCAGAAACCGAATTAGTGCAAACTGCTGCTATTAGTTCTTTCGGTGAATTGGGAAATCTAGAAGCAGTTCCCCTCTTAGCTCCTTATGCTACTAATCCAGACTGGCAAATGCGTTACAGAGTTGTACAAGCGCTGACTCTTCTAGGTGGTGCAGAAGCTAAATCTATATTAGAAACACTGGCTAATGATGAAGTCGAAGCGATCGCAACTGAAGCCAAAAATTCTTTACAATCACTCTGATAGCAGAAAAAATTCGATCTGGTTGGTAAAATTTTTCATTCCAGCCAGATCGAATAGATAATAAATTAAGAGTGATTTTCAGTTCCTAAAAATCACTTGTTCATACTAAACAACACTTTTGCGGCGGCGAGACATCACCATTACAGCACCTACTGCACCCAAACCAAGTAATGCAGCAGGTTCGGGAACGGAAGTTGTGAATGTAGAACCAGAAAAAGTCAAATTAGCCAACGAACCGCCAGTAGTATCGAGAATTGCATTTGCCTGAGCAACAGTAGTATTATTTCTTTGGAAAGATAAGCTTCCTGCTCCTTTAGTTATCTCACCAGTAGCGCTGGTAAAGTATCCCCACAAATCAACTGCTATAGTAATGTTTGCACCAGTCTGAGTTATTTTGTAATCAGAAGATGTCAACGTAAAAATATTACTGCCATCAGCTAGAGAAGCTGTACTTTCCCCAGGCAGAATGGTACCAGGAATCGTAAGATTACCAAGGTCTAGAAATGGATTTTGCACAGTATCGCTTGCGAATGAGATGATATCACGGATACTTGCTGAATTGAAACCTAAGAAACTTCCTGTCTGAGCGGCGACACCGACTGGAGTACTTTTTACTCCATTGGAATCTGCAATAATACTATCTGGAGTGAAGGTTAGTGAATCTTTTTTCAATGTTACTAAACTGCTAGCAAATGGATTCACAGTTACACCACCGTTAAAACTGAACTCACCTGTAAGTGCAGCAGCTTGAGCAGAACCAGCAGATGTAAATAACCCAGCAGTAGCTAAAGGAAGTGCAGCAGTAGCAGCCAAAGTAGCGTTTAGTAATTTAGATTTTAAACTAATCATGATCTTTTGAGAATCCTAATAATAACTTTGACGAGAAGAATTGATTGTTTTACTTGTACTATCAGTAATTTATTTAAAATACTGTCAGTGAACGCGGCACTTGTGTGACGTATTTCTTATTTCCATAAAATCACATAGATTCTGAGTATGCAAGATTTACTTAGTGGTCTTCATTACATCTTCAATTACTGATTAGTCTTCATAAAATTTTTATTTCTGGTATATCTATCCTTCGTATATTTATCATTTAATAGGGTTGAAGCCGATCTATTTAACTTACGTATACTGACGATGTTCTGTGCTTTTTATTATTGCAAATTACTCAACTATTTTTTAGATAAATAGAGTAAGCAATATATTTATATTCAGCCATTGGAGATTTCCCAAATTTTTTTAAGGGTCTCAATTTACCTTTTACCCAGACTACAAGAGGGATTGAGAATGTTTATCCCAGAAGTGGTGAAAGAAAGGAGATTTATCCAACGCGCAATACACTAAGTAGCGGTTCCTCCTGTCCATAGATGAAATGGGAGAAACCGCTATTTTGGTGTAGGGTAGAAAATTTTAGTCAGCTAGTTGAATGTCTGTAATAAATAGCCTGACTACTAGCTATCACTGCTATTCTCAAATGTTGAAATGCTAAGAACCAAATACCTGTGGCCAAGTTGTCACAACAAAAACTACAACTGCTGCGATCGCTAACAACCCTTGAATCAAATTTCCCACCAAAGAGCCGACTACAATTCCTATACCTGCTTTAACCGCCAACCCAAATTCACGTCGGTAAATGTACTCACCAATAATTGCTCCCAAAAGCGGGCCTAGTAAAATTCCTAACAGTGGCCCCCCAAAAGGCAATGTTGGCAATAATCCCAAAAATCCCACCACCAAACCGACAATTGCGCCAATTTGCCCCCATTTGCTAGCTCCAGCTTGTCTTGCTCCCACATAGCTAGCTAAAAAATCCACTCCGACACTGAGCAGTAAAACTATAATCGTCACAATTAGAGGAATCTTGATAGCCGCGAAGGAACTACTAACGATTCCCCAGACGATAATTGCAATTAAAATTAAGCTGCTACCGGGTATGGCTGGAACTACAGCACCGATGATACCCACAACCATTACGGCAATTAATAGCCAATAAATAATTTGCATAGATAAATTTCTAAATTTCCAAGCGCCCCTACTTTATATTGTATCTGGGCAAAATGCTGATAAATGCTGAGATTTCACCGACAGCAAATATGATTTTCTAGTTCAATCTGCTAAAATCTCTCTGCGATCGCTCAAGGCTTGTCTTAATAATGAAAGCACAAGCCATTCGTACTGACTAACTGAACTTCCCAAACACTCCAAAATAAAGCTCAAAACTTATGACGAGAAAAATATTAACTGGACTGAGTTCAGAAGCCTACGAACATCCTTTTGATCGCAAAGCCTTGGCTTCTTTGCAAAATATGCCTGGTGTTTCCTTGCTACTCAAGAAAGTTAACGAATACGGCATCGATCGCTTACTCAGACTGCAAAGCCTAGGTAGTGAAATCAGAATTTCGCCCCGTAATTTTCCCCAATTACATCAAGCATTTGTAGAAACCTGTGAAATTCTTGATGTTGCTCCCCTTCCTGAACTGTATCTGTTTCAAGGCACAGGACATATTGAAACCTATATTGTTGGGGTGGAAAAACCCCTTGTTGGTATCAATTTAGATGGAATGGAGTGGCTTGGCCCGGATGAGTTACTTTACGTTTTCGGACACGAAATTGCTCGCATCAAGAGTCAGCACATGGTTTATCACCAAATGGCAATTGTGATGCCAACTTTAAAAAATTTGTTAAGCAGTACAACGCTGGGTGTGGGTGGTTTGATAGCTGGTGGTATGGAATTGGGTTTGTATAATTGGCGGATGATGGCTAGGTTCACTGCTGATCGGGCAGCTTTGCTTGCTTGTCAGGATATTGATGTAGCAACTACTACACTGATGAAACTCGCAGGTTTGCCAGATGAGTACTTAACTACTGCTGTAATGGAAGATTTTCTAGTCCAAGCCCGTGAGTTTGCATCTAATAACTTTGATAGTGTCGATAAAGTCACTAAAATATTAAGCTATACAGAGTCTGGGCTTTCTTGGGTAGTTATGCGGGCTGGCGAATTATTAAGATGGGTTGATTCTGGAGCTTATGATAATTTAATTCAACAGACAAATTTAAATACACCGGAAGAATCAGAAGCAAAAGAAGAAAAGACACCAGAAGAAAAGGAAGGGTGGAATTTTTTGACTTCCTGGTGAGTTAATAATTCGTAATTCGTAATTCGTAATTCGTAATTCGTAATTCGTAATTAACTCTAGATAAGAGGAAGTTAATTTGAGTTAATAATTACAAATTACGATTTATTCTAACAGATGACCAACCCAAATTTATATTAGTTGGTTGAATCAAGTCGAGCTAAGAGTAACGGCTAATTTATCAGCAATGCCGGCAACCCAATTTTCATCTTGTTTAGTATAACTGCGAGGAGCATTCGCTCCCAAAATTAACGCACCTTGGTTGCCAATAGGTTGACAAATTACACCTTGAGTATTCTCTGGTAAATAATCAAATTCAAGCCTACCTGGATATATTTTTAGAGCAACTAGATAAATCGGTTTTTGTTTTTCGAGTACCTGTTTTAAGATTACTCCTGGTACAACTTCAGATTTAGTACCTAAAATACCACGACGCAACAAAACTTTGCCTTGATAATAAACCACAAGCGATCGCGTTACTGTATTAGTCAACAATAAATGAGATGCCCAGGCTAGCTCTGTTTTCACGGCTTCGGGTAAATCTGCTGCTATTACAAAACCTTCTTCTCCAATTAGTTCTACAACATCAGGCGATCGCGGCTGAACTTGCTGCCAAATTAAACCAGTCAAAATTAATACCGCACTCAAAATCACGCCCACCACATCACCACGCGATTGAGATTGGGTTAATTCCGGTGTTAATAAACGGTTAATCAATAAAAGTACAGCGCCTAGCCCACCCACGACAATGGGTAAACGCCGCAAAACTCGATTTTGGTCAGTCATTAGTCATTAGTCATTAGTCATTAGTCATGGGCAAGAGGACTTGGGGACAAGGAGAATTAGGGACAAGGGGAAAGACTTGTTTCAAGTTCTCACCTCTTGTCCCCTTGTCCCCTTGTCCCCTTGTCCCTCTGCCTCCCCTGCCCCCTGCCTCATCTCCTCACTCCTCCCCTGGTTCAATAATTCGCTGGAAAAGATAACCAGTACCTCTGGCTGTGAGTATCAATTCTGGATTGCTAGGATCATCTTCTAACTTTGCCCGCAAACGTGATATATGCACATCTACTACGCGGGTATCTACATGACGTTCTGGTGTATAACCCCATACTTCCTGCAAAATTTCCGAACGAGAAAAAGCTTCTCCAGAGCGACTGACTAACAACTCTAACAAGCTGAACTCCATACCCGTCAATCGAATTCGCTCATCGCCTTTGTAGACTTGTCGCTTATTCGTATCGATTTTAATATTAGCAACATGGATTACCCCAGAACTGGGAATGCCAGAAGCACCGTTTTTATCTACCCGCCTTAGCACCGAGCGAATCCGGGCTTCTAGCTCCTTGGGGGAAAATGGTTTAACTACATAGTCATCAGCACCCAATTCTAACCCAGTGATGCGATCGGCGACATCACCCAAGGCTGTTAGCATAATAATGGGGACATCTGATTCTTTTCGTAATTCTTGACATACACCATAGCCATCTAGCTTTGGCATCATTACATCTAAAACTACCAAGTCAGGCTCAGTTTTGCGAAAAGTTTCCAAAGCTTCTTCCCCGTCGCCAGCCGTCACTACATCGTAGCCAATCATGGAAAGGCGTGTTTCCAAAATCCGGCGAATGCTGGCTTCGTCGTCTACCACCAAGATTTTTTCTTTATGGCTTTCCAAGTTTCTCTAGGCTCCTTAACTAAAAATTTACATGATTAATTTTTAATACCATAATATTAAGATATCATTCCATGAATTGATTTGGAAAAAGCTCTAAATACCACTATTATTAGTTTTTAGTTTTTTTCAAGAATTAAGTAAATATTAAGATTATTTAATAAGATTTAAGAATGGCAAAGCCAAAAACCTTTTTCACTTGTAATGAATGTGGAGCAGAATCGCCCCAGTGGTTTGGTAAGTGTCCAGCTTGCGGTACTTACAACTCTCTAGAAGAACAAATTTCGATTCAATCCTCAGTAGATGTACCCAGCCGAGGGGGAGTGAGTAGTTGGCAATCAGCTCAAGGCAATGGCAAATCTCACAATAAACCAGCTAAAGCGCGAGCTTCCTTAACATTCGATCAAATTACCGATCGCCAAATCGCTCGCTGGGAGTCTGGTTATGGAGAATTAGATCGGGTGCTTGGAGGTGGAGTTGTCCCTGGCTCTATGGTGCTGATTGGTGGCGATCCAGGTATTGGTAAATCGACATTATTGTTGCAAGTATCTAATCAATTAGCACAGAAATACCGCATCCTTTACGTAACTGGCGAAGAATCAGGGCAGCAGGTAAAATTACGAGCCTCTCGTTTAGGAGTATCAAAACCTCTAAGTGTGGTTAATGACGGGAAGGTTGAAGTAGTGGTAGATCCTACACTACCCATAGACCCTGACAGTATAGGTGCAGATTTATATGTACTACCAGAAACAGATTTAGAAGAAATTTTACGGGAAATAGATTCTCTAAAGCCAAACGTGGCGGTGATTGATAGTATCCAAACGGTATTTTTTCCGGCGCTGACTTCTGCACCAGGTTCGGTGGCTCAAGTACGGGAATGTACCGCCGCACTGATGAAGGTGGCAAAGCATGAAGATGTCACCATGCTGATTGTGGGACACGTCACCAAAGAAGGGGCGATCGCCGGGCCAAAAGTTTTAGAACATTTAGTAGATACAGTGTTGTACTTTGAAGGCGATCGCTTTGCCTCCCATCGGTTATTACGGACAGTCAAAAACCGCTTCGGCGCAACTCACGAAATCGGCATCTTTGAAATGGTGACAGATGGATTGCGAGAAGTCTCCAATCCCTCAGAGCTATTTTTAGGTAATCGTGACGATCCAGCACCAGGTACTGCCATTGTCGTGGCTTGCGAAGGTACTCGCCCGATTGTTGTGGAATTGCAAGCTTTGGTAAGTCCCACCAGCTACCCTTCCCCTCGTCGTGCTGGTACTGGCGTAGATTACAACCGCTTGGTGCAAATTCTCGCCGTCTTAGAAAAACGGGTGGGAATTCCCATGTCCAAGTTAGATTCCTACGTTGCTTCTGCGGGTGGGTTGAATGTGGAAGAACCGGCGGTAGATTTAGGAATTGCGATCGCAATTGTAGCTAGTTTCCGCGATCGCATTGTCGATCCCGGTACAGTCTTAATCGGTGAAGTTGGGTTAGGTGGACAAGTGCGATCGGTTTCCCAAATGGAACTGCGGTTGAAAGAAGCTGCTAAGTTGGGATTTAAAAGAGCGATCGTTCCAAAAGGAACAAAATTCCCCGACTTAAATATTGAAATATTACCCGTCTCTAAAGTAATAGATGCGATTATCGCCGCCATCCCGCATCAAGAATTGACAGCCGACGATTTAGAACCCGATGAAGAAGAGTAACTATATAGCCCCTTTTTTAAACGGGGTTGAGGGGAGCTAAAATAATCACTCTCCATTTCTCCTCTCTCTGTGTTCTCTGCGTCTCTGTGGTTCGTAATTTATTTCTTGTAAATTTACCATCCCAAAGGACAACCCACGATGACAGCCCTCACCCAAGACTACCAAATCACTTGGGAAAAACTACCCGATGATTACAAACTCCCAGATGATCCAGTGGACAACATCAACCAACCAGCCTTAGCTGCTGCACTCACAGAAAGCTTACAATTAGCCGAAAAAATTTCTGCTAACGCCCTAACAACAACTAATTACGGCATTTGTGCCACTCTCAACAACAAAATAGTCATTAAAGCGCCTGATTGGGCTTTCATTGCCAAAATTAATGTTAGTAGAGAAGAAGTAATACGCAGTTACACACCTCAATTACAAGGTGACATTCCCGTAATTGTGATGGAATTTGTTTCCGATACACAGGAGACAGAATATTCTATCAAAGCGACACATCCCCCAGGAAAATGGTTTTTCTACGAGCGCATTTTAAAAGTACCAAACTACATCATATTTGAGCCAGACACCGGTAGTTTCGAGATGTATCACCTACAAAACGAACAGTACATTTTGCAAGAGTCTGATGAAAATCAACGCTACTGGATAGCAGAAATGAATCTTTATCTTGGAGTGTCCCAAGGTACTCGTGAAAACCGCACAGGAAAGTGGTTAAGGTGGTGGGATGAACAAGGAAACCTTTTACCTTGGGGAACAGAAT
Organism: Nostoc sp.; assembly: GCF_036917775.1. Classification (GTDB taxonomy): domain Bacteria; phylum Cyanobacteriota; class Cyanobacteriia; order Cyanobacteriales; family Nostocaceae; genus Nostoc. The sequence goes on along the minus strand of NZ_JBALEQ010000061.1, from coordinate 24,242 downwards.
TAGCCGAACAAGAACGCCAACGCGCTGAACAGGAACGCCAACGTGCTGAACGACTAGCAGCACAATTGCGGGCGGCGGGGATTGAGCCAGAGGATTAGACTTCCTGTAAATAATTTAGGTTTGCTAGATTAGCGAAAAATTTGCTAAATCTAGCATTTTTTTAGAAATATAAAATTTTAAATAATACCAATTACAGCCAAAAATTAAGAGTATTTTTGTTAATTATTATTGTTGATATTACCAAAGCTAAGGCTAATTTATTCCCGTTAAAACTTGAAAATTATTATTAATAATTTTCAAGTTTGTAGTTGACAAGTATAATTTTATACTTTAGTATAAAGACATGATAAAGGCGATCGCCTAATCCCGGAAAGAAGAATGCGATCGCCTTTATGTCACCCCTTTATCAGGAGATAAATACAATGATGGCACAATTACAAAAGTCTGCCCAATCACAGTTAAAGCAATACCTGGGTGAAAATTTAGATACACCCACCCTCAAAGAATCTAACTGCACAGCCATTTCCCAACAGAGAACCGATTAAGCATCTACTGATTGGTTCTCCCAAAGCTGTTAACAGTACAATTCACTACTTGCAGGTAATTGGCTATGCCAGTGTAGGCGATTGGAGTCCACTGCTACCAACCGCCAACCCAGGTGAAGTAATGAGTATTTTAAGCCGGCAAATTTTAACGCAATAACCCCTATCTAACTTAGAACTCCGACTTTTCAAAAAAGTCGGGGTTCTGAACATTGCTTAAAGTTTAAGCTTGGGAAAAGAAGTCGTTGCAAATTAGGAATATGGTATTTGATTGGGACGAAGAAAAAGCCAGAAGCAACCTTGCCAAGCATAATGTTTCTTTTGATGAAGCTACTTCTGTGTTTGACGATCCGCTGTTTTTAACCTTTGCCGATCCAGAACACTCCCTTCAAGAGCAACGTTTCATTATTATGGGAGAATCAGCCAAAGGGCGATTACTAGTTGTCGCTTATACTGACCGTGCAGGCACCACGCGCTTAATTAGTGCCCGTCCAGCTACCCGTAAGGAACGCAAAGCTTATGAGTCAGACCTTTGAAATGGATGATGACTTACGTCCTGAATACGACTTTACTCAACTCCCAGTTATAGCGCGGGGTCAAGGGCGCAAACGATCCAGCCTAACTGTCCAGTTAGATCCCGATGTAGCAGCAATTTTTCCAGATTCTGGGGCAGTTAATGAAGGGCTGCGCCTATTGATAAGATTGATTCAACAAACATCATCCCAAACAGGTGTACAGTCTGTAGCTGCATCAGAAGAGGCATAGCTATTAGCCTCAACTGATGAATTATTCTCGCTTTTGCTAATCACGCTCCCCGAACTGTCGAGCAAAAGCGATGTCTACGAAGGGCTATTCGGCGTCGCCCCATTTAGTCTAAAAATGCGATCGCCTAATTGTTGATTACGATTGAATACACTGCTTATTGTAGGCTGCATCAAAATTGCCTCAAATATCCTTTGCCAAAAACTGAGTTTTGCGTATGTCAAAATAAAATATCAGTAAAACTACGGTTTTGACCAATGGTGTGGAATCCAGGGCAGGAGTTATTTGGTAGTCGCTACATTATCGAGAGAAAATTAGGCGAAGGTGGAGTTGGGATTACCTATCTCGCTAAAAATCGACGCGGTGAGTTGCGAGTCATCAAAACCCTCAGAGAACAAATCCTCAACGATCCCAGATGGATACCACATCAAGATAAATTACGGCATGACTTTCGAGATGAAGCTTTGCGACTGACTTTATGTCGCCATCCTCATGTTGTCCAGGTAGAAAATGTCTTTGATGAAGGTAATTTGCCATGTATGGCGATGGAGTACATCGAAGGCGAAGATTTGGGGAAGCTGATAACCGAAAAAGGGGCGTTACCAGAAGCAGAAGCACTACTATATATTAGGCAAATTGGCGAAGCTTTGATATTAGTTCATGAGAAAGGCTTGCTGCATCGGGATTTGAAGCCGAGTAATATTATGATGCGGGCGGGTAAACCAGAAGCGGTGCTAATTGACTTTGGTCTTGCTAGACAATTTATTTCTGGTGGAGTTTTAAAGCATACAGAGAATCATACCCCTGGTTATGCCCCACCAGAACAATATGCACCCATTGAACAACGGGGAGAATATATTGATGTTTACGCCTTCGCAGCTACATTATATTCTTTAGTGACTGGACAATTGCCTATGCCAGCACCAGCTAGACTGCAAAATTTTACGCTACAAGCACCCAAGGAGTTGAATGGCAGTGTTAGCGACAGGGTGAATGAGGCAATTATGAAGGGGATGGCGTTAAATTACAAGTTTCGTCCCCAGTCTGTGGAGGAGTGGTTGGATTTGTTGGGTGCAAGTCCCATACCGCCAACACAACCAGTAATATCTCGTTCCAATACACGCCCATCTTGGGAATGCGTCCACATCATCCCAGGTATTTCTGAGAAAATAGCCCTCAGCTTCAAGGGAGATATTTTAGCAAGTGTGACAGGTGACGTGATTCACTTGTTTTCATCAGCTACAGGTCAGCTTATCCGCACCCTGAATGGTCATTCTTCTTGGGTTTATTCCGTCGCCATCAGTAGCGATGGGCAAACCTTGGCTAGTGGTAGTGGGGACAAGACTATCAAACTGTGGAATCTGCAAACAGGAAGAGAAATTCGCACCCTGAATGGTCATTCTTCTTGGGTTAATTCCGTCGCCATCAGTAGCGATGGGCAAACCTTGGCTAGTGGTAGTGAGGACTACACTATCAAACTGTGGAATCTGCAAACAGGAAGAGAAATTCGCACCCTGAATGGTCATTCTTCTTGGGTTAAATCCGTCGCCATCAGTAGCGATGGGCAAACCTTGGCTAGTGGTAGTGGGGACAAGACTATCAAACTGTGGGAAATATCAACAGGTAAAGAAATTCACAGCCTGACTCATTTTGACAAAGTTTTATCTGTCGCCTTTACCCCCAATGGAAATTGGCTGGCTGCGGGAGATGATAGCGGAAATATCAAAATTTGGCGATCGCAGTTAATTGTAGAATAACAGCGTCAAAAAGGCACAAGAAGAGAAAGTGCAACAGATAAACCTCCTAGTAAATGGGAAGTTTATGAGCAAATTTTGCGGATTTCCTACTATTATATTGTTTTTAGTCGCTACACTAATGAACTTCGGGCTTTTAACTTAGTCGGCGGTCACTATGAACCGATGAATTTGACTAATGGATACCTACTAATACCAGAGATAAATTTAAGTTTAGGCTTATGGCAAGTTAAGTTTAGGCTTATGGCAAGGTTCATTTCAAGATATTGAAAGGTTGTGGTTAAGGTGGTTCACTTTGACAGGAGAATTAATTCCTGTACCCACAAAGGAAGCTGCTGCTGCAACTGAACGAGCTATCATTGCAGAACTTGAAGCGATTTTATCCACGGATAAAAGGTCTTTCACGTCAGCTGCAACTGAACGAGCTATCATTGCAGAACTTGAAGCTGCCCAAACTAAACGAAAAGTGGAACAATTAGCAGAACGTTTGCGTCAGTTAGTCGTAAATCCTAATGAACTAGATGAATTACTGTGGCTTAAAGAGTATTTTTTTATACGGAGGATAATTTTCTGCTTTTGAGGAATTACTTATACTGGAAACTTTGATAGCCAATGCCGAAGTAGCTATCAAATAACAAGACTGGCTCCCATAAAGATTAATTTTTGAGAGCGATCGCATATTCAGCACTTGAAATACATATAATATTTTCTTTGGAGAAGTCTATAGCAACTTCAGTTTTTTCTCAAAAATTATGATGTCACGCTATATCCTCACTGTTCCAAAACTCAGTCCTAATTGAGTTGGTAGGAATGAGATGTGGTTCAACTACAACTCCAAAAGATGATAACCTGAACATTCGCAGATATTACCGCAGACACTGGTTATATCCCATCTGCTAAAATACGTAAGTATAAGTAGTATAATCAAGTCACCTATGTAAAAATCGTCTATTTGATTACACAAGACCATTAAAAGATTGTAGAAAAGTGTATTTCCTTGTGTTGATAGTGGTGCTAACCTCAATTTTAAGGATGTTATCAGCCCTTATCTGCTAGAGTTTCTGACTTTCAGCAAACTAGATAATTTATCAACAATAAAATCGCGAGGAGTGCGATGAAATGTCACAGTCGCCTATGACAAGACCAGAAATAGCTGCTGGAACTCTAATTGATAACCGCTATATTATCCAAAAACTTCTGGGACAGGGAGGATTGGGGCGAACTTACTTGGCATTTGACACTCGGCGGTTTAATGAAGCTTGTGTCCTCAAGGAGTTTGCACCCATTGGCACAGGGGAAAGTGGACTGGAACAATATCGCAACCTATTTAAAAGAGAAGCAAAAATCCTTCATCAATTGCAACATCCTCAAATCCCCAAGTTTTTAGCTTGCTTTGAAGGAGATGGTCGGTTATTCCTAGTACAAGAGTATGTTGACGGCAAAACATATTCTAGACTGCTGGGAGAACTTCAACGTCAAGGAAGAAACTTTTCTGAAGACGAAGTTATCCAGTGGCTAAAAAATTTACTACCTGTTTTGGAATATGTCCATCAGCACAACATCATCCATCGAGATATTTCTCCAGATAACATCATGTTACCTGATGGCAAGGATCTGCCAGTGCTGATTGATTTTGGTGTTGGGAAGCAAATTGCTGACATGAATGAGGGGAGAAGTTCTAACCACCAAGTAACATTTGTTGGCAAAATGTCCCTTGTAGGCAAAGTGGGGTATGCTCCCCGCGAACAGATTAGCTTAGGTTTATGCTCGGCTTCTAGTGACCTTTACGCCTTGGGAGTAACAGCTATTGTACTACTCACAGGTAGAGATCCATCTTTACTAATGGATCAGTACTCACTTGAATGGAACTGGCGTTATTATACTTACGTTAGTGATGAGTTTGCTCAAGTACTTGATTGTATGTTGGCAGATAGACCCAACAAGCGATACCAAACAGCCAGGGAAGTTATCAAAGATTTAGAGCGGATTGGAGAACCAGAAGTAGAGATATCTCCTCCAATCATACTTGATGATTTGCCGGCTACAGTATTTAATCCTGAATTTCAGGCGATGTCGGCAATATCGCAGTCATACAACCAACCTGGAGAAACATTTTTTAATTCACCTAGTTTACCTGCTAATGCACAAACTGAGCAAATTGAACAACAACAACCTTCACTCCAACCAGGATTTATTAAACATTGTCAACAAGAATTAGCCTACCGCATCGGGCCAATGGCAAATTTGATTATAGAAGAAATATTAGATGAGAATCCTTACATTTCACCTGACCAATTTGTTGAACTTATAGCCAACCAAATTCCTAACTTTCAAGCAGCTTTTGAATTCAAAAAAAGCTTATTTTCATAGATATCTAGAATACTTTGGCAATCCGATTTTATTTCTGTTGGCGCAGCATAGCGTAGCCATGATTATTTGCGTATCAAGGTAATAGTCAAAAAGCCTATTTTAGATATACTAGATTTTTTCAAAATCAAATATGAGTCCTAGATAAATTTAGAAATAAGTTACAATTATTCAACTATTTCTAATAAGTTTACGTTTCTGAAGAGATGTAAATCTTGGTTGTAAAACAATACGGTTCAGTTAGCAATAAAAACCTTAACCTACAATTTCCTTAACTGAACCATATTGGCTATAAAACTTAATTACGTTGTAGCGCTTACTCTCACAGAGAAGCCAAGGTACGCCCAGCATCTTGAAGAGAGAACGTCATTACTAATTATTTTAATCCCCCGTGCCCCCCTGAGTGCGTTTGATTCTTTTCATTGCCATCTCTAAACTTAACTGCATCCGTTTAAAGGCTCTAGCTAAATTACCGATTTCATCATTAGACATCTGCTCAAATTCAACTTCCATGTGTCCTGTACTAACTTCTTCCGCTATGCGAGTCATGCGTTTCAGAGGAACAACAACCTGTCGATTCAAGAACAAGTTAACTAACAGGATAGTCGCTATAAATATAGTTGATACAATTAAGATAATGAGTAAAGAAGACTGATTTGCTTTACTGATTACATTCTTTGCAGGTACTGATATAATTTGAGCGCCGACAATCTCATTCAGCTTCCACCCAAATCCATTAGCTGTGCCATAAAGAGTAATCATACTTTGAGGGGCAGCCTCTGGTACGCTATGACACTTCAGACAGCTTTCTTCAGAAACTTTTAAGGGACGAGCAATATAAAAGATATCACCACTAGAAATTGAGCGAAATCCACTCACTTCTTTAAGGTCTGATTTATTTCTGAACCTTTCTACAATTTCCGTCTCAAAACCGTCAGCCTTATCCCGCAGATTTGTGGGATTGAGAGTTGCTTCTTTATAAAAGAAATCACGATATTCTGTTGTTTTCCGTAAAATCTCAAATACCTCCCGTGCTGAGTATCCAGGTACGGTTTGCGGCAAAAACTCGGTAGCCAATTTATCAACTAGCTCTGGATTCACTTGAGTACTGGTGTATTTACGAACAGAACTCATTGTTTGAATGAGGATGAGACCGGTAGAGCTAATATCTTGTTTAGCATTCTCCCTAAGCAAAGAAGAAAGAGCAAATCCACTCAAGCTCAAACCGAATGTCAGAATTACCAGTAGCAGAATTGTAAACTTTTGTTTCAGATTCAGATTCTTTAGCATAATTACAGATTACCTACAAGTCAAATTATTATGAACAAATATAGCGAAAGTCATCGTTTACTCTAACATGAGGAATCAACTCTCATACTTTGATCTAAAGGCAAAGTTTCGCTAAAGCTATTAGGGTATACACAAATTTATACTATTAGTAATTATCGAGGTTAATGAAAATGTTCTCTAAGTAACTAACTTCCAAAAATCTACAACAGCGATTCAAATGGAATTCCCAAAAATTCGGGTTGGCTGTTTTGATACCGTGCCAAAATAAATACCAGCAATTGTCAAATATTACTAATGGTGTGGAATGCAGGAAAGTCTTTATTCGGGGGACGCTACATTATCGAAAGCCAACTAGGTGAAGGCGGAATTGGCATTACTTATCTTGCCAGAAATCAACGGAATCAACTGCGAGTGATTAAAACCCTTAAAGAAGAAATCCTGAACCACCCCGCCTGGATACTCCACCGAAACAAGTTACGGCAAGACTTCCGTGATGAAGCAGTTAGGCTGGCTGTGTGTCACCATCCCCATATAGTAGAAATAGAAACCATCTTCGATGATGGGAATTTGCCCTGCATGGTGATGGAATACATCGAAGGCGAAGACTTAGGACAGTACCTAAGAAGGGTTGGGGTGCTATCAGAAGCAGAAGCGCTGCTGTACATCAGACAAATTGGCGACGCTTTGACACTAATTCATTCTAAAGGATTGCTGCATCGGGATCTCAAACCACGCAACATTATGATCCGCATTGATAAATCTGAAGCAGTGCTGATAGACTTTGGCATCGCTAGAGAATTTATTCCTAATGTAATTCAAAGACATACAGTGTATCGCACTCCTGGTTTTGCCCCACCTGAGCAGTATGAATCAGAAGCGCCACGAGGAGAATACATTGACATCTATGCTTTAGCTGCTACTCTGTATAATTTGCTTACCGCAGTGATACCGACAAGTGCAGATGATAGACGGCACAATATTAATTTAGAACCACCACAATATTTTAATCCCAACATCAGCAACAGGGTAAATCAAGCTATTATGTGCGGCATGGATTTGGAGTCAACTTATCGTCCCCAATCTGTGCAGGAGTGGTTGGATTTATTGGGTTCTGAAAACGAGAAAAAGATAGCACCAGCAACATCTACCTTAGTGATAACGCCCAGAGTAAAATTACCTCCACCTGTTGTATTAGACCAGCAAAACTGGCAATGCGTACAGACCCTCAGAGGTCATTCTAGTATGGTTCATGCGATCGCTATTAGTCCAGATGGGCAATTGATTGCTAGTGGTAGTAATGACCATACTATTAAACTTTGGCAACTGAGTACTGGCAAACTAGTGCGTCAAATGGGTCGTTGGTCTTCTGGTCATTCTAGTATGGTTCATTCCGTTGCCTTTAGCCCAATCTCAGCAAAGCTTTCTTATCAAGGAGAGTCAGGCAAATCTACCGGAAGCACAGATTTGAACTGGGGAATGTTGGCTAGCGGTAGTTGGGATAATACGATCAAATTGTGGGATGTAAACACCGGAAAAGAAATTCGCACTCTCACTGGTCATACTAACTGGGTGAATTCTGTTGCTTTTAGTCCAGATGGCAAGTTTCTTGTTAGTGGTAGTGCTGACTGCACAATTAAACTATGGCAAGTAAATACTGGTATAGAAATTCAAACTCTCACAGGTCATTCTGACTCAGTTTCGTCAATCGCTTATTCTCCGAGAACAGCTACAACGACGAATAGCCAGGATAGACAACTTGTCGCTAGTGGCAGCAATGACTACACGGTCAAACTGTGGCAAGTATACACGGGGAGAAACATCTACACACTTACAGGTCATTCCTTTTTCATCAACTGTATCGCCTTCAGCCACGATGCAGAAATGATTGCTAGTGGCAGTGGTGACAACACAATTAAATTGTGGCACGTCAACACAGGCAAAGAAATTCGCACTCTCAGTGGTCATTCTGATTCAGTTTGGTCAGTTGCTTTTAGCCAGGATAGGCAATTTCTCGCTAGTGGCAGTTGGGACAACACTATCAAACTGTGGCATTTACACAGTGGTAGAGAAATTAGCACACTTACAGGACATTCCAGCTATGTTCGATGTGTCGCTTTCAGTCCTGATGGCCAAACCCTAGTGAGCGGTAGTGATGACGATACTATCAAGATTTGGCGACGGGGGAGATGAAGAAGTAGGGGAACGGAGAGCAAAATCTTCCTCATCTACCTTATCCCCCTCGACATCTTCTAGTCTTACGATAGAACTGCGATCGCCCAAAAATTGTGACAATAATGACGACAACCGTTATTTTTGAACAAAAATTAATCTTTATGGGCTTTGGTATTGGTGATTTATTCTGGATTTTTCTCCTTTTAACTTCTTTGCAACCCCTTTGGCAAAAACGTCAAATAGAATATCGCCGCTTGCGTGCTTTACAAGAATTTCAACAAGAACGCAAAAGTCGGGTAATTTTGTTGATTCACCGCCAAGAGTCTATTAGCTTTCTGGGAATTCCCATATCTCGCTACATTACTATCGAAGACTCAGAACAAATCTTACGAGCTATTCGCCTCACACCCCCAGATGTGCCAATTGACTTAATTTTGCACACTCCTGGCGGTTTGGTTTTGGCAACAGAACAAATTGCCAGAGCATTAATTCGCCACCAGGCAAAAGTCACAGTCTTTGTCCCGCACTATGCCATGAGTGGCGGTACAATGCTTGCCTTGGCCTCTGATGAAATTATTATGGATGCTAACGCTGTTTTGGGGCCAGTTGATCCCCAATTGGGTAATTACCCCGCAGCAAGTATCCTAAAAGTAATTGAAGATAAACCCATCAGTGAGATTGACGATCAAACTTTAATTATGGCCGACCTCTCACGCAAAGCAATACAGCAGGTACAGAGGTTTGTAAGAACTTTGCTTAAAGACAGTATACCCAAACAAAAAGTTCTACCAGAAAATATCGAATCGATTATCGAAGCCTTGACAACCGGGCGCGTCACCCACGACTATCCCATAACTATTGAAGAAGCAACAGAAATGGGGCTGCCCGTAACTGTCGGACTGCCCCATTCTATTTATGATCTCATGGACTTGTACCCGCAGGCCCAAGGAGGGCGACCCAGCGTGCAGTATATTCCTATGCCTTACAATGACGGCCGTTCAATTCTACCTATACCCAAGGGTAGACCCTTAGAAGAACCAAATCAGATGACTTGAGGGTCTTTGGGTAGGGGTTTTTTGGCGACTAGGGTGTAGATGTTGGCGTAGGTGTGGGTGTAGCCGTTGGTGTAGCCGTTGGTGTAGCTGTCGGTGTAGCCGTTGGTGTAGCTGCCGGTGTAGCTGCTGGTGTTGGCGTAGGTGTTGGTTTAGCCGTTGGCGTAGCTGTTGGTTTAGCTGTTGGTTTAGCTGTTGGTTTAGCTGTTGGTTTTGTTGTTGGTTTTGTTGTTGGTTTTGTTGTTGGCTGAGTCAAGACAGTTTTTGCTTCTTCATTCAGCTTTTGGCGGAGTGCTAAATTAGCAATTCCAGTTTCTTGCAACTGATATTTCTTTTGATACTCCTTCACTACTTCTTCCGTGCGGGAACCGTAAAAATGATCGCGCGGTAGGGGAGGATTAGGCTTGACTACTGCATTCAAATTTGTGTGCAGAATTTGAACAATGTTAGCAGCAAAATCTTGGGTTTTTGGCCCTGCTATCCCATCAACTGGTTTTAGCTTATAACCTGTCTGAAATTCCCGAATTGCCTTTTTGGTTTCCTCATCTGTCAAAGCACCATTTGTTACCTTGACGTTATAGCCTAGACCTCGCAACACAGAACGGAATTGCTGGGGCGTATAGCTACGTTGAGGTGCTGCGAAACCTGTGTCTGCAATTACCACACTAGCGCTTATCAGGCAAGTAACAGCAAAAGTTGCGCTTGATTTTCCAAAACCACACCACATATTTAAAACTCCTTTGGATTAAATCAGCAGGATTATAAATGTTAACAGCTGCATTTTAAGTTTGTTTAATAACTTTTTTCGCAATTTTTTAATGATTTTTGAATAATTTATGAATAATTTTTGCCAAAGTTAACAAGATGTGTAAAAGATAATTCATGTCATCCATCAAAAGACGTATCTTGTATTGGCAGAGATGCAGAGGTTATCATTTGAAGCGAATACACGCTTTGAACACTCGATTGCGATATTGATTCATTTATGTGGATCGGTGTCAACTTAAGTCCTTTGTCTCTAAGCATTTTTTAACCTGAAGTTGACATAAATACATATACATAACATTTATACTGAGGTCTACTCAACTGCAAATTGCTGTACTTGGTTGGAAAGAAACGAAAATTAATAGATGGAAGAGCTGATATTCCAAATATCCAAAAAATGTATAATATGCAACAAAAAAAGAAAGATATAAAATCTTCTAAGCAGACGAATCTTTGGTTTGAAAGATTTATGGCAATTACTGCCACTGTAAATTTAGGTTTAGTTTTGTTTAATTTAAGTTACGTACCTTGGCGAGATTTTTACTTACGGAAACTTCCGCAAGTTATTCAAATTTATGACCCAATAAAAGGTATTGAACCCCACCGAGACACAAAAAGTTATCTAGAAACAGTAGACGCATTAGAAGAACAAGTCAGCCAAACAGGATTAGAGTCTTCTGAGGTAAAAAGCAGGCTAGAGCAAATAAAGCGTCTTAGCAACGAGATGATTGACAGTAACCCCTTTGCTGGAGTTAATAAAAGTGGGACTTTGGAAAAAATCAAAAAGCGGATGCGATCGCACATCGGTAACGAATCTGCGAAACAGTCCTTTGCCACTTTTTGGAGTCAGCCTTACCTCTTGCAAAATGGCTGGATTAAAGAAATTAATTTTTTTAATGAGAGCATCCGCCCTTTAATTGCCACTAACTACTACCGCCAAATCGGTGAAAGTGGTGAATTTGTGGATAATTTTTGGATTATTGACTTACCCTTCGTGATTTTATTTGGCGTAGAATTGCTGGGACGTACCTTCTTAATCAAACGCCGACATCTTGGTTTAAGCTGGTTTGAAGCACTATTGTGGCGTTGGTATGACGTATTTTTACTCCTACCATTTTGGCGTTGGTTGCGAATCTTACCTGTATTAGTCCGCCTTGATCAAGCGCATTTATTTGATCTCCAGCCAGTGCGAAAGCAAATTCATCAGGGGATTGTCGCTAATTTTGCTGAAGAACTCACAGAAGTAGTAGTAGTAAGGGTAATTAACCAGGTTCAGGGTTCAATTCAGCGGGGTGAGTTAACGCATTGGCTCTCACAAAAAGAAAATTTACGTCCCTACATAGATATTAATAATGTGAATGAAGTAGAAGCGATCGCAGGTCTTTTGGTAAAAACAATTGTTTACCAAGTCTTACCTGATATTCAACCTGCGATCGTTGCCATTTTGCACCACAACATCGAAACCGTCATCCATCAAATCCCCGTCTACCGAAACCTCCAGAATCTCCCTGGTGTGGGAAAAGCTCAAACCCAGTTAAGCGAACAACTGGCGACGCAAATCACAACTAATCTTTACAAAACTTTGGTTAGCGCTGTTGAAGACCCTATTGGCGCAAAACTCACCAGTCAACTCGTAGAAAGGTTTAGCGAAGCTTTGGGATCTGAAATGAAGGAAAAACACGTGCTTTCCGAAATTCAGAGTTTACTTTTTGACTTCTTAGAGGAAATCAAAATCAACTACGTCCAGCGTTTATCCCAAGAAGACATAGACCAAATTATCGAGCAAACTAGGCAGCTACGCACACAAGCATCAGTTCCTACAGTCGTTGAAAAAAGCACCACTCTGCCAAAAATACGCGAAGGGTAGAGAAGCTAGCCTGGATTTCTCACTTGTGAGAAATCCAAGGGGTGTGGGAGGTGTGGGAGGTGTGGGAGGTGTGGGAAGAAATCTTACCCCCCCACACTCCCCACACTCCTCTTCTCCCTCTGCCTACACTATGCGTGAGAAATCCGGGCTAGCGGGCAAAGGGACAAGGAGAAATAACCAATTCCCAATTCCCAATTCCCAATGCCCCATCCCCTATACTCGACTATCCATTAAATGCGCTAAACTCGAATGAGGGCGAACCATCATTGATTCGTCACAAGACTTCTTGGAAGATATACCTATCGCAGGAAGTGGGTCAGTGCCCACTTTTTTTATTGAATTCTCTCATGGCTCATCCTTTAGTTCCACAAATTATTGATTTGGCGACACCAGTAGCAGAAGAACTGGGATTGGAAGTGGTTGGTGTGGTCTTTCACACTCACCAAAGTCCACCAGTGTTGCGGGTAGACATTCGCAATCCTCAGCAAGACACCGGATTGAATGATTGTGAGAGGATGAGCCGTGCTTTAGAAGCCTCCTTAGATGCTGCGGAAATCGTTCCAGATACATACGTCTTGGAAGTGTCTAGTCCTGGTATTTCGCGGCAACTGGTAACGGACAGGGAGTTTATTTCCTTTAAAGGATTTCCTGTCATTATTTCCACAACGCTTCCCCACGACGGACAACAAGAGTGGATTGGTCAGTTGATTCGCCGGGATGAGACAACACTTTACTTAAACCAAAAAGGTCGTGTAGTCGAAATTCCCCGTTCCCTAATTACTAAGGTGCAGCTAGACGAGCGCCGATAAACAAAGGGCTAGGGCTTAGGAATTACAGACTAGAGTGCCATTCGCTCAAGGCTAGAGTTTCGGGCCTAGAGTTTAGGGACTAAGGGCTAGAGATTAGGGACTAGTGTAAAGCTATTCTCTAATCCCTGGTTCTATTTAATGCGTAGTTTTCGGCCCCACTCCCTGATTTTTAAAGGAGATTGCTTATGTCAATGGTTACTTTACCTGGATTAAAAGAATTAATTGAAAGTATAAGTCGTGAGCGGAATTTACCCCGTCTTGCAGTTCAATCAGCTATTAGAGAAGCACTACTCAAAGGCTACGAACGTTATCGTCGTGCCCAAAATTTAGAGCGAAAACAGTTTGACGAAGATTATTTTGAAAATTTTGAAGTAGAACTCGATATTGACGGAGAGGGATTTCGCGTTCTTTCCACCAAAACCATCGTTGAAGAAGTAAATAACACAGACCATCAGATTTCTCTAGACGAAGTTCAACAAGTAGCTCCCGAAGCGCAGTTAGGGGACTCTGTTGTACTAGATGTGACACCCGACCAAGGAGAATTTGGTCGGATGGCGGCAATGCAAACCAAGCAAGTATTGGCGCAAAAATTACGGGATCAACAGCGCCAGATGGTGCAAGAAGAGTTCCAAGATTTAGAAGGAACTGTTTTGCAAGCCAGAGTCCTGCGGTTTGAGCGGCAATCTGTGGTTTTGGCAGTTAGCAGTGGCTTTGGTCAACCAGAAGTAGAAGCCGAATTACCAAAGCGGGAACAGTTACCTAACGATAATTATCGGGCAAATGCCACCTTCAAGGTATATCTGAAAAAAGTCTCCCAAGGTCAGCAACGAGGGCCACAGTTGCTGGTGTCTCGTGCTGATGCAGGTTTAGTGGTTTATCTGTTTGCCAACGAAGTCCCAGAAATCGAAGATGAAGTGGTACGGATTGTTGCCGTAGCAAGGGAGGCAAACCCCCCTTCCCGTTATGTTGGTCCCCGGACTAAAATAGCAGTAGACACCCTCGATCGCGATGTAGACCCAGTTGGTGCTTGTATCGGAGCCAGGGGATCGCGAATTCAAGTGGTAGTCAACGAATTACGTGGTGAAAAAATAGATGTAATTCGCTGGTCGCCAGACCCAGCAACGTACATCGCTAATGCTTTAAGTCCAGCACGGGTGGATGAAGTGCGCCTCATGGACCCAGAATCCCGGCAAACTCACGTACTTGTGGCTGAAGATCAACTAAGTTTAGCTATTGGGAAAGAAGGACAAAACGTCCGTTTGGCAGCCCGCCTGACTGGTTGGAAAATAGACATCAAAGACAAAGCTAAATACGACTATGCCGGAGAGGATGAGAAATTTACCGCCGTCAGAGCAAAATATCAGACAGAGGAAGATGAGCTGGAATTCGACGAAGAATTAGAAGATGAAAATCAGGACGAATTAGAAGAGGAGGATAGTTTTGACAATAACGATGACGAATAATTGATTAACCTTGTAAAGTTTTGATAATGTTGATTGTAGTCCGAGTCTTAAGGATTATTTCCTGAAAGACACCTTGGTATAAGTAAAAAATAGTAATAAAAAACTTATTTTTACACCCAGAATGCTGGACTGAGATCGCAGAAAACTGATGAAACCAAATTATCGGCGCTGTATTAGTTGCCGGAAAGTAGGCTCAAAAGATGAGTTTTGGCGGATTGTCCGCGTCTTTCCATCGGGAAAGGTACAATTAGATCAGGGCATGGGGCGTTCTGCCTATATTTGTCCGCAAACGAGTTGCTTACAAGCAGCTCAAAAAAAAAATCGACTAGGGCGATCGCTACATGCATCAGTGCCAGAAACACTGTACCAAAGCTTGTCGCAACGTCTAGCCAGCAGCAATACCCAAAACCAAATTTAATTGGAACAACTTTGTGACATCATCACTAGAGGAATTGTGCCAAAGCCGAAGTCGTGCTTTCATCACACCCTCTGTTGATCATTAAGGTTAGTGCCAAAATAGTAAATGGGTGTAAAAGGCATTCGACTCTCCAATAATTTAAGGGGGGCGAGGCAACATTCCCAGAATTAAGATGTAATCGATTGTGTTGTGGAAGATTCAGAATCAACAAAACAAGAAACTACAAAATGGCAACCTGGTAGCGCTCAGGCGCAGTTCGGCGTCAAGGATTCCTATAAAAATCTTTTATTTAAGAAATTTTTATGGGTATCCCTCAACCATCATTCCTGGTGGGGATGCCATTATTAAACCGAAACATCTCTCTTTCCTGATTGGAGGCACCGGCAAAAATTAAACGGCGGTCTAAAAACAGTAATCCAAGGATGGAGATGTCGCAAACCAGGCAACCATCCGCTAAAACTGTAAATTAAAGGGGAAGAGTGGATGACCAACGGCAAAGTTAGAATCTATGAATTATCAAAGGAATTGAATTTGGATAACAAAGAGCTACTAGCAATTTGCGACCAGCTCAGTATCGCGGTCAAAAGTCATAGCAGCACGATTTCAGAATCGGAGGCAGAAAACATCCGCACGGCTGCCGAAAAGCTCGCAGCTACGAATGTTTCAGCCAAAAAGGAACTAGGTACAACCAGCCATAAGCCAAATTCACCACCAAACGGCGGACGTAACCGACCTGCTGCACCCCACAAACAGCAAATTTTGGAAATACGCAAACCCAAAATATTGAGAAATACTACCTCCAACGCCCCAGAGGCGTCAGTTGCCAACAATACCCAAGCTGCCTTGTCTGAAGCTAATCCTCCCTCACCTCCACGGCCTTTTGCTACACCAGCCTCACCCATGAAGCCGGCGGCACCAACTCGACCTGTGCCCCGGACTCAATCTGAGACTCAAGAACAACCTCCTGTCACCGACTTAGAACAAACACCTAATCCAAGTCAGGCACCGGAAAAAGTAGCATCCCAAAAACCCGAAAAAGTAGTTCCACCAAGACCGAAATCGGAAAAACCGATCAAACCGCAATTAGTTGCCCCTCCAGCAAGACCGGCGGCAGAAGCAGCCCAAACAGAAGTAGCCCAAGTGTTAGATGAGCCGGTATCTCAAGCAGATAAACCGATTCTCAAACGCGACCAACGGGTAAAACCCGTTGAAGGCGATCGCGAGCAAATTAAACCCAGAGTTGCGAAACTGCCAACTGACCAGTCTCCACAATCTGCGCCACAAAGACAGGCCAGACCTACCCCTGCACCCACCAGACCAGAGCAGAGAGGCAATCGACCATCTGCACCATCACAACTAGGAGAGGGGCAAAGACCCAGACCAGCGCGTCCTGGTGAATCTGTAGCCGCCGCAATGCCGATCGCTACTCCACCCAGACAAATGTCAGGAATAGCGGGCAAATCTCAAGGACTGGGTGATGAGCCAGTTACACCACCCGATCTCCTCGACTTGAAACGCCCAAGCCCACCTCGCCCGACCAAAGGCGGCAAGAAGTGGGTAGAAGAGGAAATAATCGACGAAGTTAAAGAGAAGGCTAAAGCTGGCGTAAAAGGCAAGCGGATCAAGCCGATATTGGATGATGAATTTGAAGAAGATTTGTTGGATGATGACGATATCGACTCACCAGCAACCGTCCAAGTCAGCCTCTCCATCGCTCGTCCTCCTAAACCCAAAGCGACTCGACCTGTACAGATGCCGGGTGCAAGCCTTGCTAGCGCCCCAACTGCTAGAGGAAGTAGAAAACCTGGGTCTAAGTCTGGTTCCAACCGCGACCATCACAATAACCGTCGCCAACAAGAAGCCGATACAAAGCGCGATCGCCCCGAAAAGGTGACGATCACAGGGCCGTTAACTGTACAAGAACTGTCCGACGTTTTAGCCGTTGCCGATACAGAGATTGTTAAAATCCTGTTCCTCAAAGGCATGGCGGTGAGTATCACCCAAAATCTGGATATTCCCACAATTACCCTGGTAGGAAAAGAACTAGAAATAGAAGTCGAAACCGTCGAGCGAGAAGCAGAAGCTCGGAAAATTACGGAAATGGTCGGTGCAGAAGACCAAGAATATCTCCATCGCCGTCCGCCTGTCGTGACAATTATGGGTCACGTAGACCACGGTAAAACAACCCTGCTCGACTCAATCCGCAAAACCAAAGTGGCTGCTGGCGAAGCTGGCGGTATCACTCAGCACATTGGTGCGTACCATGTGGATGTGGTACATGAGGGCAAACCACAGCAGATAGTCTTCTTGGATACCCCTGGTCACGAAGCCTTTACAGCGATGCGGGCCAGAGGAGCTAGGGTAACAGACATTGCCGTGTTAGTAGTGGCTGCTGATGATGGTGTCCGTCCCCAAACCATTGAAGCTATTAGCCACGCTCAAGCTGCGGGAGTGCCAATTGTTGTTGCAATCAACAAGATTGATAAAGAAGGGGCACAGCCAGAGCGGGTGAAACAAGAACTGACCCAGTATGGTCTGACCGCAGAAGATTGGGGTGGTGAGACAATCATGGTTCCTGTGAGCGCCATCAGAGGTGAAAATCTAGATACGCTCTTAGAAATGATTCTCTTGGTAGCAGAAGTTGGAGAACTATCTGCTAACCCAGATCGTACCGCCAAAGGAACTGTCATTGAAGCACATCTGGATAAAGCCAAGGGAGCAGTTGCTACCCTGCTAATTCAGAATGGCACCCTGCATGTGGGAGATATCTTAGTCGCTGGCTCGGCCTTCGGTAAAGTCAGAGCGATGGTGGATGATAGAGGCAAGAGAGTAGATATTGCTTCTCCTTCCTTTGCTGTTGAGGTATTGGGGTTAAGTGATGTGCCAGCAGCAGGCGACGAGTTCGAAGTCTTCCATAACGAGAAAGAAGCCAGAGCCCTCGCTAGCGATCGCGCCGACAGACAACGCCTATCCCGCCTGTTACAAGGTCGTGTTACCCTTACAACCCTGTCGGCTCAAGCCCAAGAAGGCGAGTTGAAAGAACTCAACTTGATCTTGAAAGGAGACGTACAAGGTTCCGTAGAAGCCATTGTGGGAGCGCTCAAGCAAATCCCGCAAAACGAAGTCCAAATTCGGATGCTCTTGGCTACTGCTGGAGAAATCACCGAGACAGACATCGACTTAGCAGCTGCCAGTAATGCTGTAATCATTGGCTTCAACACCACCTTTGCCAGTGGCGCTAGACAAGCCGCCGATGAAGCAGGTGTCGATGTCCGGGAATACAACGTCATCTACAAACTCCTAGAAGATATCCAAGATGCCTTGGAAGGTCTTTTGGAACCAGAGTTGGTGGAAGAACCCTTGGGTCAAACCGAAGTTCGTGCCGTCTTCCCAGTCGGTCGCGGTGCTGTTGCCGGTTGCTACGTTCAATCTGGCAAGCTAGTTCGTAACTGCAAAGTCAGGGTACGACGCGGCGGTAAGGTGATCTTTGAAGGCGTTCTTGATTCCCTAAAACGGATGAAAGAAGATGCCCGTGAAGTCAACGCCGGTTACGAATGTGGTGTCGGCATGGATAAATTCAATGATTGGGTTGAAGGTGACATCATCGAATCCTATCAGATGGTTACGAAGCGCCGCACTCTCACCTTAACTAGATAGTGTTGAGGGTAAAATGGTTAGAAGTTAGGAGTAATAAATTAGGAGTTAGGAGTTAAAGGCTGCTAATTCCTAACTCCTAACTCTTAACTCACAACTTTTTATAATATGCATTCATTTCGCTCTGAACCTATCTTGTGGATTCACGTCGCTGGATTGGCGACGTTGCCTGTTTTTTTAGTACTCTGCTTAATATTTTTGTCTGTAGGCGAGCCGTTTTTGCCAGTCTGGATGGAGCTATTTTTAGTTGCCGCCATTGGTATTCTCCCCCTGCTATGGATGCAGTTACGTCGCCCTTTTTATATATTCGCTCTTTTAGGAATAGCCCTAAAGCCAGAAAATCTGACTGAGCGGCAGCGAAAAATTCTCTGTTTAATTAATACAAAGTTAAATCGTATCTTGGCATTAGTGGCAGCAGTATTGTCGATTTGGGTGCTGTGGCATCTTTACCAATTTGCTCCATTAGTAGCAGATTCAGCCAAATTCCTTCCACAATGGCGTAGCCTTGCACTCGTGCTTGCGGGATTAGCCTTTTTAGGCAGCAATCTATTTTTACAAATACCTGTGAGTGTAATGCGAGTTTTAGTGATTAATGAGACAGAATTCGCTGGTATAGAACCTTTATCTTTAGAAAAGATTAAGCAAGATTTCACAATTTTAGGGGTGCGGGTTAATCAAATCGTGCCCCGATTATTGCAATCCTTGTTTAGGATTAATACGGATTGATCACAGCCTTGAAAGTAATATTATTTACTTTCAAAGGCTAAAAAAAAGCAGTAGGGAAGCAGAGGGGCAGAGAAGAATCGGGATACCGATGCCCAATGCCCTATACCCAATGCCCAATTAACCTTGAAGTTAAAACAAAGGAATGAGGAACTATGGCTCAAATTCCAGCTTCTAGCGATCGCCAATTTTCTGCTGATACTGAAATTTGGTATAGCCTCAAATGTGCGATCTCCACTAGTTCCGGTTTTCAACGCTGGCAACTAGAACGTGATGCTCAATTACACGGAATTCGCTTGGAACAGCAGGTACAAAGGTATTTAAGGGAAACTTTAGAAACTTTAGCTTACTAAAAATTGAGTAAATCTTGTAGGCTTGTTTGCAAGCGACGAAGTTGACGGTATGCACCCTCCAAGCGTTTGCCATCAACTTCTACTTCATTAGTGGGATAATTTTGAATAATTTCGATTAGTGACACCTGCCCATCTTGACTCGCAGAAAGTACCAAAGCAGATCGCAAAGCCTGCCGATCTGCTCTCCTAGACGGTGTATAAATAACTTGACTAATTTGATCCAAAATAATATTACCAAAAATATATAACTAATGTATAAGTTCTGTGATGTATCTAAGGAAATTAGCTGAATCAGTGCTAATCATCCAGTATAGTTTTGCATGGGTTTGACAGCAGCTACAAGACTGCTAGTTTCAACCTTGTTCGACATACCGTAATTCAGCACATCACAGACGGAAAAAATGAAATATCGGGGTTTTCACATTTCTATAGCGAAAAATTTTCGCCTTCTTTCTAGCAGTCATCTCAGATATACTTTACGCGGCGGAGCCGGACTAACGGCAATGCTTGCGGTTTACTGCGGTTCAATATTACTACCAGGTGCGGTTAATGCTGGTGCGACTCAGCCAGAAGGTATCGCCCCAACTCTCACAGCGCAAGTTCCGACAACCGCCGCAGCAATTTATGTTAATCCCGCAACGGGTGTAGATAGTGCTAGTGCTGGTACAACCTCAGCTGCACCTTACAAAAGCATCAGTTTCGCTCTCAGTCAAGCCCAAGCGGGTGCAGTTATTCAATTAGCACCTGGAAACTATAACCAGGAAAGTGGCGAAACCTTCCCATTGTTGCTTAAACCAGGAGTGACACTGCGGGGTGATGAAGCTAGTAAAGGTCAGGCAATATTAATTACAGGTGGAGGTTTCTACACTAGTCGTACCTTTGCCAGACAGGACATTACTATCCTTGCCGAACAAGATACCACTATTACCGGTGTCACCGTTACCAACCCAAATAGCCGGGGTACGGCTGTATGGGTGGAATCAACTAATCCCACTATCAAAAACAGTACTTTTACTAACAGTGTTAGAGAGGGTGTTTTTGTGACGGGTACAGGCAATCCTAAAATTGAAAGTAACATCTTTGTGCAAAACAAAGGCAATGGGATTTCAATTGCTAAAGCTGCTCAAGGAGAAATTCGGGGTAACTTATTTCAAGATACTGGTTTTGGTCTAGCGATCGGTGGTACTTCCACACCCCTAATTGTGGAAAACCAAATCGTCGAAAACCAAGATGGTCTTTTTATCTCAGAGTCAGCGAAGCCCGTATTGCGTAAGAATGTCATTCAAAACAATAAGCGGGATGGTGTAGTCGCAACTGTTAGTGCTTTACCTGACCTTGGCACCAACGAAAATCCTGGTGGTAATCTTATCCGCAATAACACTCGTTATGACGTAAACAACGCCACTAAAACCAGTAAAATTGTCGCAGTTGGCAACGATATCGATCAGAAAAAGATTTTTGGCTCAGTAGATTTTGTTGCCGCAGCTGTTGATGTACCGCCTGGTGGGCCTGTTGCCTTTAAAGATGTGCCAGCAAATTACTGGGCAAAAACCTACATCGAAGCTTTAGCTTCTCAAAATATTATTGCTGGCTTTCCTGATGGCAGCTTTAAACCCAATGAACCTGTAACCCGCGCTCAATTTGCCACTATTGTCACTAAAGCTTTAACACCACCAGTCAAACGCACAGGTATTAAGTTTAAAGATGTAGCAACAAATTTCTGGGCTTATGCTGCAATTCAATCTGCTTACCAGAGTCAATTTGTTTCTGGTTATCCTGATGGCACTTTTAAACCACAGCAGCAAATTCCCAGAGTGCAGGTGCTAGTCTCTTTAGCTAATGGTTTGGGCTTAACTGCGAATAATCAGAACGTTCTTTCTTTTTATACCGATGCTGCCCAGATTCCTAATTATGCGATCGCTCCTGTTGCTGCGGCAACTGCACGGCAATTAGTAATTAACTATCCCACAGTGAAGCAACTCAATCCTAATCGTCAGGCAACTAGAGCTGAGGTTGCTGCCTTTGTTTACCAAGCACTTGTCAATGCTGGACGTGCCCAACCAATTCCTTCATCTTATTTAGTAACAGCCCAGTAAATGCCTAGTTAGCAAATTGAAAGCGCCAGATTAACAAATTATTAGTCTGGCGCTTCCAATTAATGTGAGTTTTGTTAAATTTGGGAGTTTTTAAACATAAAATTTGGGGTCTTTAAATATAACTGACCCCATTTGAATGTTATTGGGTTTATGGTCAGGGTCTTTATATTGGCTGACCCCGTTTCAATGATTTATATTTTCTCAGAAATTATTGCTTTTTAGGATTTCCTAATAATTTTTTTATTTTTTCTTTCTTGATATTTTAATCTTCATAAAAGCATTAATAAATTTGAAGAATATAAAGATATATCAAAAGCAAGTAGTCAAAAATTAACTAGCTAAAATTTCTCTCTTCAGGAATTAGGATTTTTACCTGATTGGGGGCGTTGTTGCCGACGCTGTTCCCAGCGCCAAAGGAAAACCATTAGAGCAACTATTCCTACTTGGAGAGCTAAACTAGGCATTGCGCTCTCAACATCGCGTCCGGCAAGCACTTGGAAGAAAAAAACGAATGCGCCAATAGAGCCAGAAGCACCAAAAGCAATGTAAATAAATTGTCTTAAGCCCCGATAAGGAGCGGCTATTTCTGCTTTGAGGCTGGCGTATTGTTCAGGGTTAAGGCGATTTTTGCGATTTTGATCTACCATGATTAAATTGTGTTATACTCTTAGATTGTGTACGCCGATGTGGCTCAGTGGTAGAGCAGCTGATTCGTAATCAGCAGGCCGTGGGTTCAAATCCCATCATCGGCTTTGATTAAAGTATTCCTCAACAGTCAAGTTTGACACAAATCATGTACAGTGACTAATTATCTGCGATCGGTGACACCTTGATGTCGTTGTGACAAATTATTGTCATCAAACCTAGATTATTACTGATGATAGTGATTATGTGACAGTGCCAGGAATTCAGGTATTTACTACTAATTCGGGAGCGATCGCATCCTCGACATAACAAAATGTTGGCGACAAAAAGATCCCCGACTTTTCTAAAAAGTCGGGGATCTGATTTCTTGTTTAAGTAGGTGTGGATTATTGCAGCTATAACGATCGCACTTCCTCAAATTACAACAACAGCGATCGCACTTCCTCAGATTACAGCAATAGCGATCGCACTTCCTCAGATTACAGTAACAGCGATCGCACCTTCTTAAATTAGAGCTATAACGATCGCACTTCCTCAGATTACAACAATAGCGATCGCTACTACAGGATATTCAATGACCGCCATCATCATAAAATCATATAAGTGATCGCACGTAAATATATAAGCTGTCGTCACCAAAATCGTGATTTTCATTAACAAAATCGTGATTTTCATTAACAAAATTGTGATTTTCATTAACAAACTCGTGATTTTCATTAACAAACTCGTGATTTTCATTAACAAACTCGTGATTTTCATTAACAAACTCATGATTTTCATTAACAAACTCATGATTTTTGTTATAAGGCTTTGCTTTTTCCTTAGAGGTTGTTTGAAAAGTGGTTGACTGTGATTTTAGGCACTAACTGATCCCCCCTAGCCCCCTTAAAAAGGGGGGAACCCGGAATCAAAGTCCCCCTTTTTAAGGGGGATTTAGGGGGATCTAGAATGTTTTGTTACTGAGAAGAAAACTTTTCAAACATCCTCTTACGTCTAGCAAATGATAGTGCGTAGGCGTAACCCGCACTTCTCTGCGAGACGCTGCGCGTAGCTTGCTTCCCCAAAGGGGTACGACAAGCCAGTGACCATCGTAGACATCGCACCATCACTTTATTCTAAGTTGGGGCTGCTCATTACAGAAATCTCTCCATGTAGCTGAATCAAAAGACCTCCCCCTGCTCCCCCTGCTCCCCCTGCTCCCCCTGCTCTCTTCATTCCCTGCGTGTGCCAATATCATCACATAGATGCTTATCCCTCTCATTCACATTGGGGTTGTTTTGCAAATAATCGCGCACCCAAGCACAACCCTTAACCATTAAATCATCCAAATTGAGATTCCACAGCTTCACCGTCTTGTCATAACTTGCAGAGGCAATGGTTTCACCGTCGGGGCTAAATGCCACGCCCAAAACCGAACTGCTATGACCTTGGAGAGTTTGTAAGAGTTGCCCCTTGCGATTCCACAGCTTCACCGTCTTGTCATCACTTGCAGAGGCAATGGTTTCACCGT